>NZ_DAIUBO010000305.1:0-3951 GCF_036846665.1 Amaricoccus sp.
TGCGGCTTGCGCCTCCGGGCGACCGGACCGGGCGACGCGCCACCGGCGCCTCGCCTCTCCGGTCCGGGGACATGCGGCGCGGGCCGCGCGGAGCGCGGCCTTTTCCCTGTCCCGAGAGTCAGCCTCAGGATCGGTCAAACGGAAGCGCCGCTGGTATCAGACCATGCTTTGTCAGAAGAATAGTCGCCTTCCGAAACCCGAAAAAATGGCAAGCCTGTTTCCAGCCGCTTTCCAGCCGGATTCCGGCCCCGGAAAACGTCGCCGTTTCAGGGCTTTGCGCCGACTTCGCCGAACCCCGACGATTCGCCCGGAAACCCCGGATCGGAACCCGGTCGAAGGCATCGCACCGGCGGTCGGTCGGCCCGACTCGAACCGCCTGCCGCCTACCGCTCCATCCCCAGCCGCTCGTGCCAGGCGGCAATGCTTTCGCTGGGATAGGCGTCGAAGGTCTTGTCCTTCGGGCCGAGGCAGGGCTCCGCCCAGTTCGCCCTGCTGCCGAGCATCAGATGCGTGCGCTCGGGCGGCACCGGCAGCTCGGTGTCGATGGCCGAGGCGTGCGGGTGCACCAGCTCCGGCCAGCGCGGGTCCCAGACCCAGAGGGCCGAGCCGCAGAGGCCGCAGAACTTGCGCTCTCCGAGGCTGCGGGAGTCCGCGCCCGTGTCGGGGTCGTGCAGCAAGGCATTGTAACTGCGGATATTCTCCTCGCCTTCGACCACGAGCGTGTCAGTCTCGCCGCCGATGTTGATGGCATAGCCGCCCGCCCCGGCGGTCTTGCGGCAGATCGAGCAGTAGCAGAGGTTGAACGGCACGGGATGGCGCGACTCCAGGCTGAAGCGCACCGCGCCGCAATGGCAGGATCCCTCGAGATGCATGGAAGCTCTCCCAGCTGTCCGGCCGCCCGGCGCATTCCGGCCCGCCGGCTCGGCCGATCCGTTTCTCCGTCCCGGGGTCGAAGGCCACGGCCTTCGCCATGTTGAAGGCGAAGGGCATGTGGCCGCCGACCTTCACGACCGCGTCGGCGCGGAGCATCCCGACCGCCGCGCTCGCTGCCCACGAAGCTATCCGATCCCGGCCGCTGCGCAACACGGCGCTCGCTTCCGGTGCATTGCCTCGCGACGGGACCTGTCAGAAGAACGCCTGCAGCCCGGTCTGCGCCCGGCCGAGGATCAGCGCGTGGATGTCGTGGGTGCCCTCGTAGGTATTCACCGACTCCAGGTTCACCATGTGCCGGAAGACCGGAAATTCCTCGGAGATGCCGTTGCCGCCGAGCATGTCGCGCGCGGCGCGGGCCACGTCGAGGGCCTTGCCGCAATTGTTGCGCTTCACCAGGCTGATCATCTCCGGCGCCGCCCGGCCCGCATCCATCAGCCGCCCGACCTGCAAGGACGCCTGCAGGCCGAGCGCGATCTCGGTCTGCATGTCCGTCAGCTTCTTCTGGTAGAGCTGCGTCTGCGCGAGCGGTCGCCCGAACTGCCTGCGGTCGAGCCCGTAGCTCCGGGCCGCGTGCCAGCAGGCCTCCGCCGCGCCCATCACGCCCCAGCTGATGCCGTAGCGCGCCCGGTTGAGGCAGCCGAAGGGTCCCTTCAGCCCCTCCGCATCGGGCAGGAGCGCCTCCTCGCCCACCTCGACGCCGTCCATGACGATCTCGCCGGTGATCGAGGTCCGGAGCGAGAGCTTGCCGCCGATCTTCGGCGCCGACAGGCCCTCCATGCCCCTTTCCAGGACGAAGCCGCGGATCCTGCCGCCATGCGCCTCGGATTTCGCCCAGACGACGAAGACATCGGCGATCGGCGCGTTCGAGATCCACATCTTCGAGCCGGTCAGCCGGTAGCCGCCTTCGATCCGCTCCGCCCGCGTCTTCATGCTCCCGGGGTCCGAGCCGGCATCCGCCTCCGTCAGGCCGAAGCAGCCGATCCACTCGCCGCTGGCGAGCCGGGGCAGATATTTCTCGCGCTGTGCCTCGCTGCCATAGGCATAGATCGGATACATCACCAGCGAGCTCTGCACGCTCATCATGGAGCGATAGCCGCTGTCGACGCGCTCGATCTCCCGGGCGACCAGCCCATAGGCGACATAGCTGCCGCCGAGCCCGCCGTAGGCCTCCGGGATGGTGACGCCCAGAAGGCCCATGCCACCCATCTCGCGGAAGATCTCCGGCTCGGTGACCTCGTCGCGGAAGGCGCCGCGCACGCGGGGTGCCAGCTTGTCCTCGGCATAGGCGCGGGCCGCGTCGCGCAGCATGCGCTCGTCTTCGGAGAGCTGCCCCTCCAGGCGCAGGGGATCGTCCCAGGCGAAGGGTCCGAGATCGGGTCTGCTTCGGGGGTCGAGATCCTTGGGCATCCGTGCCTCCTCAGGCGGCTTGGAGTTGCCGGGCGGCGGCGGCGACGGCGGCCTCGATGACGCCCAATCCCTCGTCCAGCACCTCGGTTTCGATCGTGAGCGGCGGCAGCAGGCGAACGACATTGCCGTAGACGCCGCAAGCCAGAAGGATCAGCCCGCGCGCCTCGGCCTCGGCCACTATGGCGCTGCAGAGCGATGCGTCGGGCGTGCGCGTCGTCCGGTCCGACACCAGTTCGAAGGCCACCATGGCCCCCTGGCCGCGAACCTCGCCGATGCCCGATCCCTCCGGTGTCGCGGCCAGCGCGGTCAGCCGCTCCCGTATCGTCCGGCCGATGCCGGTCGCACGGGCGCAGAGATCCTCTTCCGCGATCACGTCGAGCACCGCGTTGGCGGCCGCGACGGACATCGGGTTGCCGGCATAGGTCCCGCCGAGCCCGCCGACGCCGGGCGCATCGACGATCTCGGCGCGGCCGGTAACGGCGGAAAGCGGAAAGCCGCCGCCGAGACCCTTGGCCATGCAGACCAGATCGGCGGCGACACCGGCATGCTCGAAGGCGAAGAGCCTGCCCGTCCGCCCGATCCCAGCCTGCACCTCGTCGGCGATCAGCACCATGCCGTGCTCGTCCGCGATCCTGCGCAGTTCCTGCAGGAAGGCGGCGGGCGCCGGATAAAAGCCGCCTTCGCCCTGCACCGGCTCGACGATCATCGCCGCGACCCGGTCGGGATCGATGGAACTGCGCAGCAGGCGGCGCAATTCCTCCAAGGCGGCCTCGCTCGTCACGCCGTGGAACTCGTGCGGGAAGGGCGCGTGGTGGATCTCCGGCGGCATGGCGCCGAATCCCTTCTTGTAGGGCGCAACCTTGCCGCAGAGGGCCATGCCCATCAGCGTCCGCCCGTGGAAGGCACCGGAGAAGGCGATGACCCCGGACCTCCCGGTGAAGGCGCGGGCCATCTTGACGGCGTTCTCCACCGCCTCGGCGCCGGTCGTAGCCAGCATGGTCTTCTTGGGGAAGTCGCCGGGCGTGGCGGCGTTCAGGCGCTCGGCCAGCCGCACGTAGCCCTCGTAGGGCGCGACGTGGAAGCAGGAATGGGTGAAGGCCTCGGCCTGTTTCGCCACCGCGGCCATGACCTTCGGATGCCGATGGCCGGTGTTGTTGACGGCGATCCCGGCCGCGAAGTCGATGAAGCGGCGTCCGTCCTCGTCCCAGAGTTCGGCATTCCTCGCCCGGCTCACGGTGACGGCGCGGGTCGCGACACCCCGGGCGACCGCCCGGTCCTTGCGGCGAACCAGATCCTCGGAACGTGACATTTCGGCCTCCCGATTCGATATGCGCCCAGCAGGTATCAGCGCCCAGTATTTTGAGCAATGGGATTTTGAATATTGTGCAGGCAAACCGCCGTTGCTACCGTGGCGCCATGGAAGATTTGGCTTCGGATCCGGATTTCGACGTGGGCGAGCGGCTCAGGGCCCTTCGCAGCCATGTCGGGCTTTCGCAGCGGCGGCTCGCCGATCTCGCGCAGGTGCCCCATGGCCTGATCTCGATGATCGAGACCAACCGGAGCAGCCCTTCGGTCTCGTCGCTGCGCAAGATATTGGGCGGCCTCGGAATC
>NZ_DAIUBO010000306.1:0-3896 GCF_036846665.1 Amaricoccus sp.
GCCCGCCCGCTCGGGGCGGGTGGTGATCGGGATCGATCTCGGCGGGTCTGCCAGCATGCCGGCGGCGGCTTTCTCCTGGCCGGAGACCAACCGCCTCGAGGTGCTCGGAACCTTCCCCGGCCAGCCGTCGCTGCTCGACCGCGGCCAGGTCGACGGCGTGGCCGGGCGCTATGTCGAGATGCAGGATCGCGGCGAGCTGACCGTGCTCGGCGAAAAGACCGTGCCGGTAGCGCCCTGGCTGGTCGAGGTGATGCGCCACGTCGCGGGTCAGCCCGTCGCGGCGGTGACCGCCGACAGGTACAAGCAGGCCGAGCTCGGCGAGGGCCTGGCGCGCGCCGGCGTGCGGGCGCCGATCGTCTGGCGCGGCCAGGGCTTCCGCGACGGCGGCGAGGATTGCGAGCGGTTCCGCCGCGCGGCCTATGACGGCCAGGTGAAGGCCCGGCCGTCGCTCCTGCTGCGCTCGGCCTTCGCCGACGCGGTGTGCCTCCGGGATCCCGCCAACAACCTGAAACTCGCGAAGGCCCGCTCGACCGGGCGCATCGACGCGGCCGCGGCAACCGTCCTCGCGGTGGCCGAGGGCGCCAGGATGCAGGCGCGGCCGAAGCAGACCTCGCGAATCGCATGGGGCTGAAGATGTCGAAATCCGCACCGCCGCGCCTGCGGCTCATCACCCCGCCGGCCGTGCTGCCGGTCACGCTCGCCGAGGCGAAGGAATACCTTCGCGTCGACGGCGACCACGAGGACACCGGCATTGCGGCGATGATCGCGGCCGCGGTCGACATGCTCGACGGGCGCAACGGGCTTCTCGGCCGCTGCCTGGAACCGGCGACATGGGAGCTGGTGCTCGACCGCTTCCCGGCCGCGGAGATCCGGCTTCCGATCGGGCCGGTGGCCAGCGTGACGAGCCTGTCCTTCACGGATCCCGAGGGCGGCGCGGGCGCGGTCGACACGGGCAACTTCGCGGTGGACGACGCGCCCGGCTTCGAGGGCTGGATCGTGCCGGCCGCGGGCTTCTCCTGGCCGGCGACCATGGCAGCGATCAACGCGGTGCGCGTGCGCTTCGTCGCCGGGACCGGCACGCCCGCGGGCGTGAGGCAGGCGATCCTCGACATGGTGGCAGCGCGCTATGACCGCCGCGGCGAGGGCCGGATGCTGACGCCGGGCGTGGTCGCGGACCTCGCGCCCTTCCGCCGGCCGGTGGTGGCATGAGCCGGCATTCGGCATCGGGCCAGCGTTGGATGGCGCTGCGGGCGCTTGTGCTCTCGCGGGACCGCAACACCTGCCAGGCCTGCGGCAAGCATGGCCGGCTCGAGGTGGATCACGTCAAGCCGGTGCGGACGCACCCGCATCTGCGATGGAACCCGGCGAACCTCCAGGCGCTCTGCATCGCCTGCCACGTCGCCAAGACCAACGCCGAGCTCGGGCGCCCTGAAGTGGCCCCGGCTCGCGACAAGTGGCGCGCAGCCGTCCGCGCCCTCGAAAGGGACGGCAGGAAACCGAGCAGCGAAAGGAATGTCACATGCTCGATAGCGTGAAGATCGCGCGCCGACAGTCGGAAATCCGGCAGGCGCTCGCGGGCCTCGCCGGGAAGGAAAGCCCGACCGAGGACGAGGTGCGGACCATGGACGAGATGGACGCGGAGTACCGGCAGAACGAGACCCGCTATCGCGCGGCGCTCGTGGCCGAGGACGAAGAGCGGCGCGACGCCAAGGGCGAGCTGGAAACCCGCGGCGGCCGTGAGTGGTCCGAGCTCGTCGCCGCCTTCGAGCTGCGCCAGGTGGCGCTGGCGCTGGCCGAAGGCCGGGAGATCGACGGCCGGACGGCCGAGGTGGTGACCGAGCTGCGCAGTCAGGGCGGCTATCGCGGCGTTCCGGTCCCCTGGCTCGCGCTCGAAGCGCGCGCGGGCGAGACGATCGCGGGCGGCACGCCGGATCCCGTGACCACCCGGCCGATCATCGATCGCCTGTTCCCCGACCTGGCCGCCGGCCGGATGGGCGCGCAGATGATCGCGATCGAATCCGGTTCGACCGAGTGGCCGGTGGTCACGAGCTCCGTGGCGGCGGGCTGGGCGGACGGCGAGCTTGCAGACGTTGCCGGGCCGACGACCTTCGCCACGACCGACCGGGCGCTGAAGCCGGAGCAGAACCTCGGCGTACAGATGAAGATCTCGCGCAAGGCGCTGAAGCAGTCCGGCGCGGCGCTCGAAGCCGCGGTGCGGCGCGACATGAATTCGGCGATGGGTGTCGCGCTCGACCGGGCCATCTTCCTCGGGACCGGCGCGAACGGGCAGCCGCTCGGGGTCGTCGCCGGCGCGGCGACCTACGGCATCACCGCGACCGATGCGGGCGCCTCGGCGAGCTGGGCGGCCTTCCGCGCCCGCGTGACCGCCTTCATGGTCGCGAATGCGGCGGGCTCGCCTTCGGCGGTGCGGGCGCTGATCCGGCCGGAGCTCTGGGACTTCCTCGACGGCGCCTATATCGACACCGGAACCGGCGTCACGGAATGGGACCGCCTGACGCGGAGCGTCCCGCCCGGCAACATCGCCATGTCGAGCAACGCGCTCGCCGCGCCGACCGGCTCGCCGCTCGCCTGCTCGGCGTTGCTGAGCACGGCGGCCGGCGGTGTCGCGCCGATCTTCGTGGGCGCCTGGGGCGCGGTCGACGTGATCCGGGACCCGTTCGCCGACGCGGCCTCGGGCGGTCTCCGTATCACGGCGCTGGCGACGGCGGACGTGACGGTGGCGCGGCCGGCGCAGCTCGAGGTGCTGACCGGGCTGGAGCTGGCGTGATGGCGCCCGCGCTTCTCTGGGGCGGCGCGGGCGGCGGCCTGGAGCTGCGCGCGGCCGAAGACGGGAGCGCCCGGCTGTCCGGGCGCTTCCCCTACGAGACCGAAACCGACCTCGGCCCGCGGCGGTGGGAGAAGATCGGCGGCCGGGCCTTCCGGGCGCGCATCGAGGCCGGCGAGGAAATTCACCTGCTGCTAGGCCATGACTTCAATCGGCCACTGGCGAGCACGCGGGCCGGCAGCCTGCGCCTCGAAGATCGCGACGATGCGCTCGTCTTCGAGGCGACGCTGGATCCGGCCGTCGCGGACTCGACCACGGGGCGCGATGCGCTGGCGATGGTTCACGGCCGGCTTGCGACCGGGGTCTCCCCCGGCTTCGTCGTGACCAGCGACGAGGTGCTGAAACTGAATCGCGGGCTGCTCCGGGTGGTGCGCTCGGCCGAGCTGCACGAGCTGAGCGTCGTGACGCGGCCGGCCTACGCGAGCGCCCAGGTGGCGGCGCGCTCCTGGGAGATCACGCGGACGATCCCGCATCGGCCCAGGCGCGGCCGCGGACGGTGGAGGGCGTGATGCTCGGATGGCTGACACGGCGGCAACCTAGGGTGCCCGTGACCGAAACCCGATCGGCCGGAACCGGCTTCACCGCGGCAATCATGGCGGCGCGGGAAAGCTACATCTCCGGGCGATCGGGGCTCGCCGAGCTGACGGCGACGGTGCAGGCCTGCGCCTCGCTCTGGGAGGGCGCCTTCGCGCTCGCGGACGTGACCGGGACCGACCTGCTCGACCGGCGCACCATGGGCCTCCTGGCGCGTGCGCTGGCGTTCCGAGGCGAGGCGGTGCTCCTGATCCGCGACCGGCTGGTGCCCTGCTCGGACTGGGATGTCAGCACCCGGGACGGCACGCCGCGCGCCTACCGCCTGAGCATCCCCGAGGCGGGCGGCGGGCGCTCCGAGACCGTGCTGGCGCCGGAGGTGCTGCATGTCCGGCTGGCGGCCGACCCGGTGGCGCCCTGGTCGGGACAGGCGCCCCTGCGGCGGGGCTCGCTCTCGGCCCCGCTCCGCCCCGGAGGGGGGCGGGGGCGTCACGAGAGCTTCCGGGGGCCCCCAATCGGC
>NZ_DAIUBO010000307.1:0-3838 GCF_036846665.1 Amaricoccus sp.
GGACGGTGCGCAAAGCGCGCCGGCCCCGGGGAGGGCCGGCGCGGCCCGATCGACACCGGTCGATCGGGCAAGCGACGGAAGCCGATGGCGGGGTCGCGGGGCTCAGCCGCCCTGCCAGACCTTCAGGATCTCGCGGCCGGTCATCAGGTCGAGATGGGCGCCGCCGCCGTTCTTGAAGAGGGTGATCTCCTCGGCCGAGCGGCGGCCCGCGGCGCCCGCCACCAGGTCGTAGAGGTCGCCCAGCACGTCCTCGCGGGTGATGACGCCGCGCGCGAGCGGGTCCTTCAGCTCGCCGATATGTGCGAGCGTCGTCTCGAAACTGTCGACGAAGATGCGCGACCGGGTCAGCGCGCGGTCGTCGGCCTCGCGCATGTCGGCGCGATAGGCGCCGATCAGGTCGAGATGCTGGCCGGGCCGCAGCCATTCGCCCATCAGGACCGGCCGGGTGCTCATGGTCGCGGTGGCCACGATGTCGGCCGCGGCCACCGCGGCGGGCAGATCCTCGCTGCTCGCGGCGCCGGTCGCCTCGGCGAGCGCCCGCGCCGAGGCGGCGGTGCGGCTCCAGAGCGTGACCTCGATGCCGGGAAAGCCGGCGCGATAGGCCTCGATCAGCGAGGCGGCCACGGCGCCGGCGCCGATGATCAGGAGCCGGCGCGCGTCCCTGCGCGCCAGGAGCCGCGCGCCGAGCAGAGAATCCGCGGCGGTCTTCCAGCGCGTCACCAGATCGGAATCGATCACCGCGACGATGCGGCCGGTCGCGTCCTCGAAGAGCACCATCGCCCCCTGGACCGAGGGCAGGTCGCGCGCGGGATTGTCGGGCATCACCGTCACCGACTTGACCGCCACCCCCATGCCGTCGATCCAGGCGGCGCGGGAGAGCAGCGTGTCGGATCCGCGGGTCAGGAACTGGTCGGCGATCTCCGCGCGCGGGCCGCGGTGGCCCTCGGCCAGCGCCTCGGCCATGGCAACCCAGTCCAGCCGGCCTTCGACGTCCGCCTCGGTGATATAGGGGACCGAGGCCATCAGATGCCGACGGCGGCGATCGCCTGGGCGAGCGCGTCCATGCCGTCCCGCGGCAGGCCGGCGATGTTGATGCGCCCGGTGCCCACCATGTAGATGGCGTGCTCGTCGCGCAGGGCCTTGACCTTCTCCAGGGTGCCGCCGAGCTGGGTGAACATGCCGCGATGCGCGCCGATATAGTCGAAGCGGTCGGAATTTGTCTCGCGGCGCAGCGCGTCGGCCAGCGCCTGGCGCAGGGTCAGCATGTTCTGGCGCATGGATTCGAGCTCCGCCTTCCAATCGGCGGTCAGCGCCGCGTCGGAGAGGATCATCGCCACCACCTTGGCGCCGTGATCGGGCGGGAAGGAGAAGTTCAGGCGGTTGAGCGCGCCGAGATTGCCCTCGGCGACCTCGGCGCGTTCGGCCGTCTCGCCGACCACGAAGGCGGCGCCGACCCGGTCGCGGTAGAGGCCGAAGTTCTTCGAGCAGCTCGCCGCGAGCAGCGTCTCGGGCAGGGCCGCGGCCATGTGCCGCACCCCCGCCACATCCGGCTCCAGCCCGTCGCCGAAGCCCTGATAGGCGAGGTCGATCATCGGCACGATGCCGCGGGCGGCGAAATCCTGCGTCAGCGCCTGCCAATGCTCGAGGTCGAGATTGGCGCCGGTCGGGTTGTGGCAGCAGCCGTGCAGGATCACCACGTCGCCGGCCCTGGCAGCGGCGAGATCGGCCTGCATCGCCTCGAAATCCACCGCGCCGCTCGCCGCGTCGTAATAGCGGTAGGCGCTGGAGGCGAGCCCGAGATGGTCGAGGATCGCCGGGTGGTTCGGCCAGGTCGGGTCGGAATAGAACACCCGCGCCTCGGGCCGCGCGCGCCGGATCAGCTCGCCGAGCTGGTGCACCGCGCCGGTGCCGCCGGGGGTCTGGGCGCCGCCGATGCGCGCGGCCTCAACGCCCTCGCCGAAGATCAGGTCGCGCATCCCGGCCACGAAGGTGCGGTCGCCGGTCACCCCGAGATAGGTCTTGGTCTGCTGCTCCTCGACCAGCTGCCGCTCCGCCGCCTTGACCGCGCGCATGATCGGGGTGCGGCCCTCGGCGTCCTTGTAGACGCCGATGCCGAGATCGACCTTGCCCGCGCGCGGGTCGGCGGCGAAGAGGCCGATCAGCGCGATGATCTTGTCCGGGGCGGGGGCGGTGAGGGTCTCGAGCATGGGCTGTCCTTTCGCGGTCATGCGCCGATGGTGTCGCGGTCGCGGGTGAGCACCCGGCTGTGGGTCTCGCGGCGCACGGGCTCGAATCCCGCCCGCTGGTAGAGCGGCAGCGCGCGCGGATGGTCGAGCGAATTGGTGTTCACCGTCATGCGGCGCACGCCCTCCCGGTCCCAGGCCATGTGCACGGCGGTCTCGATCAGGAAGAGCCCGAGCCCCTGCCCGATCGCCTCCGGCACCAGGCCGAAATAGGCGAGATCGCAGATGCCCGGCTCGCGGCCGTCGAGGATGAAGAAGCCGTGCGGCCAGCCGGACCGCAGGAAGGTGTAGAGGGTCACCGCCGGATCGTGCAGGAAGGCCGTCAGCTCCGCCGGCGACTTCCGGTGTTGGTCGGTCCATTCGTGGTCGCGCCCGACCGCCCGGTAGAGGTCGAGGAAATACCAGCTCGGCGGCGCCTCGGCCGCGATCAGCGCCGAGGCGGGCCCGGTGGGCAGATGCGGGCGGGGATAGGCGGGGCGCAGGTCCATCTCGAGGAAGGTCACCACGTATTCCACGCGTTCGCCGGCCTTGTGGTTCATCCGCGTTCCACCTTCAGATCGGGATAGGCGCCCCATTCGGCCCAGGAGCCGTCGTAGAGCGCATGGCTGCGGTTGCCGAGGCGCTCGAGCGCGAGATTGAGAATGGCCGCGGTCACGCCGGAGCCGCAGGAGGTGATCACCGGCTTGTCCACGTCCACGCCGGCGGCCGCGAAGACCGCGCGCAGTTCCTCGGGGGATTTCATCGTGCCGTCGGCATTGAGCGCGGCCCCGAAGGGCACGTTGCGCGAGCCCGGGATCCGGCCCGAGCGCAGGCCGGGGCGCGGCTCGGCCACCTCGCCGCGGAAGCGTTCGGGCGCGCGGGCGTCGACGATCTGGGGCGAGCCGAGCTTGGTGCTGGCGGCGACCTGCGTCACGTCGCGCACCAGGCTCGCGTCGCGCCGGGCGGTGAAATGGCGGTCGCGGGCCACCGGCGCGGTATCCTCCACCGGCCGGCCCTCGGCGCGCCATTTCGGCAGGCCGCCGTCGAGCACCGCCACGTCCGCCTTGCCGAAGAGCCGGAAGAGCCACCAGACCCGTGCCGCGCTGAAGAGGCCGAGCGTGTCGTAGACCACCACGCGGTGGCCGTCGCCGATGCCCATGGCGCGCATCCGGGCGACGAATTTCTCGATCGGCGGCGCCATATGCGGCAGGCTCGACCGCGTGTCGGAGATCTCGTCGACGTCGAAGAACTGCGCGCCGGGGATATGGGCGGCGGCATATTCCGCCCGCGGGTCGCGGCCGGCGGCGGGCATGTGCCAGCTTGCGTCGAGCACGCGGACGTCGGGCGCGTCGAGATGCGCGGCCAGCCAGTCCGTCGAGACGAGAAGCTGCGGATCGCTGCCGTTCATTCCGCCCCCCCGTGCCCCCTTGCGACGGCCCCCCGAATACCGGCGAACGGCCAGCGGGGCAAGGGCCGGGCGGAGCGGTGAGATGCGGGGCGGGAGCGGCAGGGAGCGGGCTCGGGGCCACGGTATCGGATCCCAGACCTTCTTCTTCGGCCGCTCCGCTACGAGACGAGGGCAGCGCCCGGCCCGGCGGGTGCGGAGCGCCCGCGTC
>NZ_DAIUBO010000308.1:0-3835 GCF_036846665.1 Amaricoccus sp.
GACGCTCCCCGCGGCGAGGCCCGCTACGGCCTGCTCTCCGGCTTCCGCCGCCTGCACGCCTTCCGCACGCTCCACACGGCCACCACCGAGGATCGCTTTGCCAGCATCCCCGCCTTCCTGCGCCAGCGCACCTCGCTCGCCGCCGCCCTCGCCGCCATGGTCGAGGAAAACGAGATCCGCACCGGCCTCTCCCCCTTCGAACGCGGCCTGATCGCGGTGACCGCCCGCAACCAGGGCGCCTTCGCCTCCATCGAGGACGCCGTCGACGGCCTCTATCCCAACGCCAGCCGCTTCAAGCGCACCCGCCTGCGCGCCATGGCCTTCCTCGCCGAGGAGATGGCCGGCCAGCTCACCGCCCCCGAGCGGCTGTCGGAGCGCCAGGCCGGGCGCATCGCCCGCGCCCTCACCGCCGGCTTCGGCGAGCTGATCCGCACCGCGCTCGAGGAATCGAGCCTCCGGGACCCCGACCACCAATGGGCGCTGATCGAGCCGATTCTCGCCGAATCCGAGGAAGCGGCCCGCGCCCCCGAACGCGCCGAGCGCCCCGGCCGCCCGCGCCGCATCCTGCGCCCCCGCTACGCGCTGACCGTGCGCCGCGAACGCACCCGCGACGGCTGGTCCCTGCATTTCACCGGCCGCGAAGCCTCCGGCCCGCTGATGGACCTCGTCCTCGACGAGATCGAACGCATGTACGCCCCCGACTGACCGGGGCGCAACGGACCCGCGACGCGATCCCCGCCCCGGTACTCGAAGGAAAGCCGCGCCCCGACCGGCCGCGCCGCCTTCCCCCGGACCGGGCAAGGGAGGCGCAGCATCGCTGTCGGTCGGGGATCCGGACGGGCGGCCCGATCGCCCTGCATCGATCCCGCAAGGGAACCCGTGCCGGCGTCACGGATCGGACGTCCATTCCCCGCGACCGTCGAAGAAATCGCGCTGATCGGGCGGCGGCAGCGGATAGGCCTCCTTGAGCACCTCCCAGAGATCCATCTCGGCGGTGATTGTGGCGACGGTCTGCACCAGCGAGCGCGCCACCACGATCGCGGCCCGCCGCACCAGGATCGGGCTGTCGATGATCCAGAGCGTCACCTCGCTCATCACCCATTTGCGCCAGGCTTCGAGCAGAAGCTCCATGTCGAGGATGCCCGGCAGGGACGGGTTGACGTGCCCCTCCTTCCACCGCCAATGGGCCGCCAGATGCGCCTGGGCCACCGTCAGCGAGCGCCCGTCGAAGAACGGACCGGCGCGTAGCGCCTCCGCCACCGGATCGTCCTCGCGCCCCATCACCACCGAGGCGCGCCGATACATGTCGCTGACCCGGCCGACCATCATCGCCAGATCGTCCCATCGATCCTCGTACTGGGCGTCGCGCAACTCGTGCCAGTCGTCGCCGTGAAAATAGGGGCGCGTCTGCCATGGCGCTTCCATCTCAGAGATCGAGCCGCCCCTGCCGCCCCGGCGCCTCCTCCCGCGCCGCCTTCCTGAACGCATCGTCGCGCCGCGCCGGCAGCTTCACCGCCCGGTCGCGCAGCCCGAGCGCCTCCTCGATGGTGACGATCTGCAAGCGCGGCACCGGCGCGAACCCGTCCATCTCGAACTGCCCCGCGCCGGCCGCCTCCGCCACCATCGGCCGCGTCGGCGGGGTCAGCGTCAGGAATACCCCGATCTCCGCCTTCTCCCGCTCGATCACCCCGCGCAGGTCGCGGATCATCTGCACGCTCACATTGTCGCCGGCCTTGACCGAGATAATGGCGCGGTGGGTCTTGCCGAAATAGAGGTTGCCGTCGATGCCCCGGTCGGCACCCTTCTTGCCGAGATTGCCCGGCTGGGCGGCGATCAGGCTGAGCGCCCATTTCTCGAACTCGAAATAGTAGTTCTTGTCCTCCCGCCCCCGCCGCGCCAGATCGCGCGCGCCCGACAGGTCCTGCGGCACGCCGTGAGTAACGAACTGGACCGCCGGGAAGGCGTCGCGCAGCCGCTTCTCGATCAGCCCGATCGCGAGATGCGTCACGTCGATCCCGATCCAAGACCGCCCCAGCTTCTCCGCCGCGTGCACCGTGGTGCCGCAGCCGCAGAACGGGTCGAGCACCACGTCGCCGGGGTTAGAGGAGGCGGCGACGATGCGCTCCAGCAGCGCGACGGGCTTCTGGGTCGGGTAGCCGAGGCGTTCTTGGGCCGCTTGGTTTATCCGGTCGATGTCAGTCCAAACATCTCCGACCACGACGCGCCTATTGTCGTGGTCGAAGGGCTCCTCATCACGGCGCCGGGGGAACCCTCCACCGGCAGGCCAATGTATCAGGCCTTTCTTGTCCAGCTCGTCCAGCTGTGAGTGGAGGTTCCCCCAATGGCGGCCAAAGCCATTCGGGTCGAAGCCACGCCAAGGCAGGCCCGTCTCACCATTTCGCGTACCCGCCCCGGTGAGTTCATAGGTCTGATATTTCTTGCCGTCCGAGCCGGTTATGAGTGTATGCGGCAGCTTGGCTCTTTCCGCCGCGACAGTCTGCGAATTATGCTCGAACGAGGACGACTTCGCGGACTGCAAAATTACATCGTGAATCCACGGCCACCTACCCTTTGTGCCGCGCGCGTTTGTCCTCTTCCACACCAATTCCGCTACGAAGTTTCGTGGCCCAAACACCGCATCCAGCAATATCTTCAGATAATGGCTCGCCGTCGGATCGCAGTGCAGATACAGGCTGCCGGTCGGCTTCAGCACCCGGTGCAATTCGATCAGCCGCACCGCCATCATGGCGAGATAGGCCATCATGTCGTTCTCGCCGAGAAAGCTCCGCATCGCCCGCAGCATCTCCGCCGCCGCGCCGTTGCCGGAGCGCAGCACCTCCCCGAAGGCCGTCTCGGCGGCGTCGGTCCAGTGCCAGGTGTCGTCGAAGGCCTCGATCTGGGCGGCGCTCTGATTGCCGCTCGGCCCCTTGAACAGCACGTTGTAGCTGGCGTTCGAGTTGAAGGGCGGGTCGAGGTATATGAGGTCGACGCTCTCGGAGGCGATCGAGTCGCGCAGCACCGCGAGGTTGTCGCCGTAGTAGAGGTGGTTCGTCATGCTTCCGTCCGATCGCCTCGCGGGCGGAGCCTAGACGCATTCGCAGCCGCAGGCCAAGCGAAAGCGGCCAGACCTGCGCCCAGGCGGTTTCGATTCGGTTAACGCCGCAGACAAATCCGTTCCGTGTCAAGAGCTTGCCCGGATGTGCGCGCGCGCACATCCCCCTCCCGCCGCCCCCTGCCCTCTGCTATGCTCGGCCCATGCACGCCCTCTGCCGCGACTGCCTGGCCGCCTGGGACGGCGCCGGCCGCTGCCCCTCCTGCGGCTCGCGCCGCACGCTCGCCCATGCCGAGCTGACCGGGCTCGCCATCGCCCATCTCGACATGGACGCCTTCTACGCCTCGGTCGAGAAGCGCGACGACCCCGGCCTCGCCGACCGGCCGGTGATCGTCGGCGGCGGCCGGCGCGGCGTGGTCTCCACCGCCTGCTACATCGCCCGCATCCGCGGCGTGCGCTCGGCCATGCCGATGTTCAAGGCGCTCGCGCTCTGCCCCGAGGCGGTGGTGGTGAAGCCGCGCATGGGCACCTATGTCGAGATCTCCCGGCAGATCCGCGCCCTGATGCTGGAGCTCACGCCGCTGGTCGAGCCGCTCTCCCTCGACGAGGCCTTCCTCGACCTCAGCGGCACCGAGCGCCTGCACCGCGCCCCGCCCGCGCATCTGCTCGCCCGCCTGCAGGCCCGCATCGAGGCCGAGCTCGGCCTTACCGCCTCCATCGGCCTCTCCCACAACAAGTTCCTCGCCAAGATCGCCTCGGACCTCGACAAGCCGCGCGGCTTCG
>NZ_DAIUBO010000309.1:0-3827 GCF_036846665.1 Amaricoccus sp.
GGGGGGGGGGCTGCCCAGCGGGGCCCGCGGGGCGGGAGGGGGGTGCTGGGTGTGCCGGGAGTTGAGGCCGGGGGGGGGGCTTTGCCAAAAACACTACGCGCGGACCTTCCCGCCGGTCAGTCGAGCACGAAGACCCGCGAGGGGTGCAGCTGGCCGCCGCGGTAATGGCCGATCGCGACGGGCTGGCCGGCATGCGAGACCCAGGCCTCGGCGCCGAAGGCGAGCGGGCCGCAGGGCGTGACCTCGGCCGGATTGCCGTGGCGCAGGCGGGACGCGGCCTCCGCGGAGCAGGCGAGCTCGGCCATGGCCCCGAGCCCCGCCTCGACGGGGAGGAGCGCCGCCCGGAGCGCCGCCGCATTCTCGGGCTCGAGCGCCGCCCAGCCCAGCGCGCCCTCGAGCGTGAAGGGCCCGGCGCGCAGCCGGCGCAGTCCGGCGACATGGCCGAGGCATCCCAGCGCGCGGCCGAGGTCGCGCGCGATGGCGCGCACGTAGCCGCCCTTGCCGCAATCCATCTCGAAGACCGCCTGCCCGGCATCGGGCAGCGCGACGAGCTCGAGCCGCGCGACATGGAGCGGCCGGGCGGCGAGCTCGGGCGCCTCCCCGGACCGGGCGAGCGCATAGGCGCGCCGGCCCTCGACCTTGACCGCCGAGACCTGGGGCGGGACCTGGAGGATGTCGCCGGTGAAGCCCGGCAGGGCGGCGCGGATCGTGGCCTCGGAGGGCCGGGACGCGCTGCGCGCGGTCACCGCGCCCTCGGCGTCGTCGGTGGCGGTCTCGGCCCCCCAGCGCACGGTGAAGCGGTAGCGCTTCTCGGCTTCGGTGACATGGGCCACGGTCTTGGTCGCCTCGCCGAAGGCGATGGCGAGCAGCCCGGTGGCGGCGGGGTCGAGCGTGCCGGCATGGCCGGCCTTGCGCGCGTCGAGCGCGCGGCGCGCCCGCGCCACCGCCTGGGCCGAGCTCGGGCCCTCGGGCTTGTCGAGCACCAGCCAGCCGTGGACGGGGGTTCCGCGTTGCCGTCGCGCCATCTGCCTGCTGCCCCCGGGGCTCAGTCCCGGTCGAGGTCGCGCCGGACCGCCGGCGAGCCGAGCAGCGCGCGCGTGCGGTCCATGCGGTCGAAGCTGAGATCGGGCTCGAAGCTCAGCTCCGGGGAATATTTCAGGTCGATCTGCGCGGTGACGAGCCGCCGGATCTCGGCGCGGTTGCGGGTGAGCGCCCGGACCACGCCTTCGGTGTTCACGCCCCCGAGCGGCAGGACGAAGGCCGTGGCGTGCCGCAGGTCCGGCGAGACCTTGACTTCCGCGACCGTGACCGAGACATGGGCGAGATCGGGATCGTGCACCTCGCCGCGGGCGAGGATCGCGGAAAGCGACCGACGGATCACTTCGGCCACGCGCAGCTGGCGCTGGCCGGCCGCAGCTCCGGCATGGGCTCTTGTCTTTGCCATGGCGGTCACATCCTATCGCGGTCGGGCGAAGTCAAGGGCGGGACGGAAAGAGCCATGGACGAGAGGGTCGGAATTGCGGTGGTCGGCGCATCCGGACGCATGGGCCGGATGCTGATCCAGGCCGTGGAGGAGGAGCCGCGCGCCCGGCTGACGGGCGTCACCGTGCGCCCGGGCCATGCCTGGATCGGCCGGGATCTCGGCGCCTGCCTCGGGACCGGCGAGACGGGGATCCGCGTCTCGGACGATGCGCTCGAGGTCTTCGCGGTCAGCCAGGCGGTGCTCGATTTCACCACGCCGGCCGCGACCATGGCCCATTCGGTGCTGGCCGCCCAGGCGCGGCTCACCCATGTGATCGGCACCACCGGGCTCGAGCGCGCCGACATCGAGCGGCTCGCCGCCGCGGCGCGGCATGCGGTGATCGTGCGGGCCGGCAACATGAGCGTGGGCGTCAACCTGCTGACCGTGCTGGCGCGGCGCGTCGCCACGGCGCTGGGCCCGGATTACGACGTGGAGATCGTCGAGATGCATCATCGCCACAAGGTCGACGCGCCCTCGGGCACCGCGCTGATGCTGGGCGACGCGGTGGCGGCGGGGCGGCGGGTCAATCTCGCCGATATGCGCGAGAGCGGGCGCGACGGCGCCACCGGGCCGCGGGGCGAGGGGGCGATCGGCTTCGCCAGCCTGCGCGGCGGCGACGTGATCGGCGAGCACGAGGTGATCTTCGCCGGCCCCGGCGAGCGCATCGGCCTGCGCCATGTCGCCACCGACCGCATGCTCTTCGCCCGCGGCGCGGTGCGCGCCGCCCTCTGGGGCCATCACCAGGAGCCGGGGCAGTACAACATGATCGACGTGCTCGGCCTGCGCGAGGCGGGCGCGGAGGTGCCCGACCGCTGAGGCCGCGCGGGCGCGCGCCGGCCCCGGATGGTCAAGCCGCCGCCGGCGGGCTAGAGAGGGGGTCCGGGCATTCCGGCCCGGAGCCCGAGTCCTGATCCCATGCCGAAAGATTCGCCCGGGGGCGGGGCAGTCCTGCTCGACCGCCGCACGCCGCCCCATGTCCTGACCCTCGTCGCGATGACCTCCATCGCGGCGCTGAACATGAACATGGTGCTGCCGTCGCTGCCGAGCCTCGCGCGGCATTACGCGGCCGCCTATCCGGTGGTCGCCCTGACGGTCTCGGCCTATCTGGCGCTGACCGCGGTGCTGCAGCTCCTGATCGGGCCGCTCTCGGACCGCTACGGGCGAAGGCCGGTGCTGCTCGTCAGTTTCGCGATCTTCCTCGTCGCCACCCTCGGCTCCATGGTCGCGCCGAATTTCGCGGTCTTCCTCGGCTTCCGCCTCGCCCAGGCGGCGGTGGCCTCGGCGCTGGTGCTGAGCCGGGCGATCGTGCGCGATCTCGTCGGCCCGGACCGGGCGGCGAGCCTGATCGGCTATGTCACCATGGGCATGTCGCTCGCGCCGATGGTCGGGCCGATGATCGGCGGCTTCCTCGACGAGCATTTCGGCTGGCAATCGGTGTTCCTCTTCACGCTGGTGGCGGGCGCGGGGGTGACGGCGCTGATGTGGGCCGATCTCGGCGAGACCAACCTCACCCCCTCCCCGAGCTTCGGGGCGCAGTTCCGCGCCTATCCCGAGCTCCTGCGCTCGCGGCGCTTCTGGGGCTATTCGCTGACCGCGGCACTGGCCTCGGGGACCTTCTTCGCCTTTCTCGGCGGCGGGCCCTGGGTGGCGAGCGAGGTGCTCCGCATGGCCCCGGCGCGGCTCGGCTTCTATTTCGGCTTCGTCGCCTTCGGCTACATGCTCGGGAACTTCCTCTCGGGGCGCTATGCGGCATCGGTCGGGGTCAACCGCATGATGCTGCTCGGCGCGGGGGTGGCGACCGCGGGCATGGCGGTGGAGCTCGGCCTCCTGGGGGCGGGCGTGCTCACCCCGGTCAGCTTCTTCGGGAGCGTGCTCTTCATCGGGCTCGGCAACGGGCTCCTGCTGCCGAGCGCCAATGCCGGCATCGTCTCGGTGCGGCCGCATCTGGCGGGCAGCGCCTCGGGGCTCGGCGGCGCGCTGATGATCGGCGGCGGCGCCGCGCTCTCGGTGCTGGCCGGTGCGCTGCTCGGCCCCGGCACCGGGGCGGCGCCCCTGGTCTGGCTGATGTTCCTCTGCTCGGCCGCGAGCATCGCCTCGACGCTCTGGGTCATGCAGGTCGCCCGGCTTCGCGGCCCGTGACGGGGCGATCCCGGGCGGGGCGTGAGGGCGCGGCGGGGTCGCGCCGCGGGAAAGTGGCATCTGGCGACGCGACCCCGTCAGGCCGAGTTCCTGGCGCGCCTAGGGCCGCCGTCCCGCCCGGCGGGCACCGCCGGGCAGCGCCCGCCCCGCCCCGTCACGCCGAAGG
>NZ_DAIUBO010000310.1:0-3814 GCF_036846665.1 Amaricoccus sp.
GCCGTCCAGGAGTGGCACCGAATTCCTTCAAGAGCGCCCCAAAACCCGAGAGTCGGGTAGTGTGCGCCCCCGTGGCTTCACTTGCCTTTGGCCTTTCCTGCCTCCCGAGAAAGCCGGGCCAGGTCCTCGGCGCTCAGACCGTTGACGGTTCGCAGCAGCGCCGACATTTCGACAGGATGCCGCTTGATGATGTCGGCGAGATCGGAGGGCACGCGCCCCGCCATCGCCAGCAATTTATCCGGATCGCATTCGAGAATCTGCGCGATCGACCGAACCTTGTCCTCAGTCGGCGGCGTAAACTCGTCGCGCTCCACCTTCGACATATAGGTCGGGCTCACCCCGATCTTCTTGGCCATCTCTCGCAAGCCGATCTCCCGCGCCTCACGCTCGCGGCGAATAAACGCCCCGAACTTCTCCCTCCCGCTGGTCATGGCTCCTGTCTCCGTTTCCTGTTTAGCGGTCACTCTACACTTGATTCGATAGACACGTCAACCATCCACTAAACGGTGGCCGGCATGCCGTCAGGCAGCAATCTCGAATTCTCGGATATCTTCAAGCAAGCGCCTGAAATCTGGCTCTGGCGCCACGCACATGGTTCGATAGGTGTTCAGGAACGGCAGCCTGCCTTTGATTCTGTTGAGAATCTCGGCGGCTTGGGCAGTTGGTGCGGAGCGTCGCCCAAAAGGGCCGCCCAAATGCACCCCCATACCGCCTATGTTCGTCGACGTGGCGACTCCTTCTCCTTCCGCCGCCGGCCGCCGGTAAACCTGGCGTTAGCCCATCGCGGGAACAATACGCGACCGCATCTGACCGTCGCCCTCTGGACCCGCGATCCCCGGGAGGCGGCGCGTCGGGCGGCCAAGTTGAACGTCATCGCGGAGGCGGGTTGGGCGGTGGGACTGTCGGAGTCGGACATGCTCGGGTTGTCGAAGGCGGTCGCCCATCTCGGCGCCCAGCTTCCCGACCTGCCGCCGGCGCAGCGGGTCGAGGCCGAGCGTCGCAATGACGACGAGGCCCGGAAGGCGATCGCCGGCCAGCCGCACCGGCTGGACGACCCCGACTTCCTCGACGCCTTCGGGTGAGTCGAGCTTCCGGCGGCCGCCGACGTCGCCGAGCAACTCGAGGCCAGCGTCGCCGGCCATCTCGCGGCCTATGACGACGCGCTGCGACGCGGGGAGGCCCCGATCGCGGCGATGGAGGCCCTGCGTGCCCGGCTTGCGCCGCAGATTCCGGTTCAGCGATGTGGGGCGCCCGTGGCCAGGCGGGCGGGGATCGGGTCGGTCATGCAACTCTCCGTCGTGGACGTTTCGCATGATCGCCCATTCCTCGTCACTCAATTCATGACGGCGCATCGGGGCCTCCCTCTCTGGAGAAGTTGAATCAGCCGAATCCAGACCGTGCAAACACTATGCGACGGTTTATGGGGCCAGACCCTAGCGCGGTTCGGTGGCGAGTCCTCGCCAGATCGAGACGCACATCACCAGCAGCACGAGGGTGAACGGCAGGCCCGTCGAGATCACCATCGACTGCAGCGACTGCAGGCCGCCCGCGGAAAGCAGTAGTACGATAGCAACGATTCCCTCGAAGACGCACCAGAACACCCGCTGCGGCACCGGGGCGTCGACCTTGCCGCCCGCGGCGATGGTGTCGATCACCAGCGACCCGGAGTCCGACGAGGTCGTGAAGAAGACGATCACCAGAACGATGCCGATCAGGGAGGTGATCGACACCCAGGGCAGCGCGTCGAGCACGGCGAAAAGCTGCAGCGGCAGGTCGGCTTCCGTTGCCGCCGTATAGCCGTCGCGAACCACCTGGGTGATGGCCGTGCCGCCAAAGATCGACATCCAGATGACGCAGACCAGCGAAGGAATGAGCAGCACGCAGATCAGGAACTCGCGCACGGTCCGGCCGCGGCTCACCCTGGCGATGAACATTCCGACGAACGGAGACCAGGAGATCCACCAGGCCCAGTAGAACGAGGTCCAGCCCTGCATGAAGTTGACATCCTCCCGCCCGAAGGGGTTCGACAACGCGGGCAGGTACTCGAGATACGCCAGCAGGAAGTCGGCGCTACTGATCAGGAGAAGCACCGTCGGCCCGGCGAGCAGCACGAAAAGCAGGAGCAGGAACGCCAGACCCATGTTGATCTCGGAAAGGACCTTCACGCCACCTTCGAGGCCGCGCAGCACCGAGATCAGCGCGATCGCCGTGATGCCGACGATCAGGAGGACCTCCGGGATCGGACCGATCGGGACACCGAACAGCTTGTTCAGCCCGGCATTGGCCTGCGCGGCGCCGAGGCCGAGCGACGTGGCGAGACCGAACAACGTCGCGAAGACCGCCAGGATGTCGATCACATGGCCGGGCCAGCCCCAGACCCGCTCCCCGAAGATGGGGTAGAAGGCCGACCGCATCGTCAGCGGCAGGCCCTTGTTGTAGCTGAAGAGTGCCAGCGACAGTCCGACCACGGCATAGATCGCCCAGGGGTGCAGCCCCCAGTGGAAGATCGTTGCCGCCATCCCGAGGCGGATCGCCTCCGCCTCGTCGCCCGCGGCGGCCCCGAGCGGTGCCCAGTCGGTCCGGACGCCATCGGGCCCGACGGCGGTACCCCCGAGGGACGAGGAGAAGTGGCTGAGAGGCTCGGAGACTCCGTAGAACATCAGCCCGATGCCCATGCCGGCGGCGAAGAGCATGGAGAACCAGCCGACATAGGAGAAGTCGGGCGTGGCGTCCCGGCCACCGAGCCGCACGTTGCCGAGGCGGGTCACGATCAGGAGCAGGCAGACGATCACGAAAATGTCGCCGGCGCCGAGGAAGACCCAATCGAAGGATTGGGTGACGGCCGAGAACAGCCATGTGAAGATGGCACTCGCCGCGTCAGGCAGCGTGAGCGTGAAGACGACGAACGCGATGACCGAAAGCGCGGAGATTGCGAAGACAGGATTGTGTATGTCGAAGCCGAAAGGCCCCAGGGAGCCTTCAATATTGTCGCGACCGATCGTGTAATCGGTGTTGATGATCCCAGTGGGACCGTCGGCCGGGCGTATGCCGGCCGCCAGTGCGGGATCATTGGACGTTTCGGTCATTGAACCTCCTCTCTGGCAATTGACTGCGGTGTCTGCGCCCGCGCGACGAGCGGGCGATCTGATGGGTTGCATTGCCCACGCGTCTTCGGAGGATTCTTGTCCGACACCGCAGAGGATGACGGATGAATCGTCTTGATGGCGTCCCGTGGCAGGCAGCAGGAACTCGCGACGCACGAAACCAGCGGCCGAGCCCCTCGGTTCGGGGCACGGTGGAGGTCGCCTGTCGGCGACGGGTGGGCCTAGCCGTGGCGGGTCGTCACGTCATGCCTCGATCTCGACCCGCCCCATCGGCAGCGAGCAGCAGGCCAGGATGTATCCCGCGGCGATGTCGTCCTCGGAGATGCCGCCGTTGTGGACCATGTGCACCTCCCCGGAGAGCTTCCTGGTCTTGCAGGTGCCGCAGACCCCGAAGTTGCAGCCCGACGGGATGTTGAGCCCCGCCGTCCGCGACACCGCGAGGATCGTGTCGGCCTCGGTGCAGGGCACCGACCGGCCACTCATCGTGAAGATCACCTCCGAGGCGGCCTCGGCGTCCGGCACCACGTCGTCGAGCTCCGGCGCGTCGGCGGGCGTCAGCACCGGCGGTCCCGTGAAGGCCTCCTGGTGGTAGTGATCCATGTCGAAGCCGAAGCCGATCAGCATCTCGCGGACCGTCTGCATGAACGGCTCGGGTCCGCAGCAATAGACCTCGCGCTCGAGGTAGTCGGGCGCCATCAGGCCGAGCATCA
>NZ_DAIUBO010000311.1:0-3803 GCF_036846665.1 Amaricoccus sp.
AGCGGCTGAAACAAGGGGATTCCGCCGGGTTGAGGAAAGTGGTGCACGCTTGGGATGGCCCCGCGCGTCCGCAAGCCTCCCGCCCCGAAGCCGAGGCCCGTTGCCGGGTCACGAACCGGCGCGACTACAACCGCGCCCTGGTCGCGCGCGCCGCGATCACGCTCTGGATCGACGCGGCGGTGGCCGCCGGCTGGGGGCGGCTGGCGGCTGGGGATGGCGCGAGAGCGACGCGCCGATCCGCCCGCGGCCGGGACGCGAGGGCGTGCCCCCACCCGCGGCGCGGCAGCGGCCCGCATCGCCGAGGTCGGGCGCGGCGCCTGGAAGACGGAGACCGACCACCACCGCTGCTCCCTCGCCGAAACCGGTCGATCGGGTTGGGCGACTTCGGCCCGATCGGGATGAAAGTCGCGGCGACGGCCGCTGGCATGGGAATTGGGGAGCTGACCGTGGCGGTGCAGGGGCGTGCGACGAAGCGCAGACGTTCCTCCATGACCGTACTCTCTCTCCACGGCATCCACACTTCCCGCCGCGAAAAGGTGGAAACTGTATCCCATAGGTCTGGTACGTTCTGTCACCCATGGTCCCGGCGCTCACGGGGGCAATGGCCGAGCCAATCGGATATGGAGTTCATTCTCCCTTCTCCGACCGTCCAGAAGAAAAAACGGGGGCAGCGCCCGGCGATGCCCGCCGGGCCGGATGTTGACGCTGGCAGACCCGGAAATCGGGTGGCGGCAATCGTGCTGCCCGATGCAACTCCCCCGGGTCAGCGGGGCAGGCGGAGGATGGCGCGCAGCCCGCCGAGATCGGCGCTGTCGCCCAGTTCCAGCCCGCCGCCATGGGCGCGGGCCACGTCCATGGCGATGGAGAGGCCGAGCCCCACATGGCCGCCCTCGTCCTGGTTGCGCGCCTCCTCGAGCCGGGTGAAGGGCTGCATGGCGCGCATGCGGTCCTGCGCGGGGATGCCCGGGCCGTCGTCTTCGACCGAGATCACCAGCGTCCGGGGCAGGAGCCGCACGGTGAGCCGCACCCGCCGGCCATGGCGGGCCGCGTTGCCGACGAGATTGTCGACGGCGCGGGTGACCGCCCCGGCGCGCAGCTCGACGAGCGGCGCTTCGGGCGTGTCGGTCTCGGTCACCAGCTCGATGCGGGTGCCGGTGCGGCGCGCGTCCTCCACGAGGCCCGCGGCCAGCGCGAAGGGGTCGACCGGCGTCGTCGGCTCCGTCGGGTCGCCGCGGGCGAAGGCGAGGAACTCGCCGAGCATGCGTTCCATCTGCGCCGCGTCGCGGGCGAGGTCGCGGGTCTCCTCGGTCTCCTCCATGAGCGCGAGGGTCAGCTTCATGCGGGTGAGCGGGGTGCGCAGGTCGTGGCTGACCCCGGTCAGCATCTGGGTGCGCTGCTCGATCTGCCGCTCGATCCGGCCGCGCATGGCGAGGAAGGCGGCGCCGGCGCGGCGGACCTCCTCGGCGCCGCCGGGGCGGAAGGGCAGGGCGCGGCCCTTGCCGAAGGCGTCCGCGGCCTCGGCGAGGCGGCGGATCGGCCGGACCTGGTTGCGCAGGAAGACCACGGCGATGGCGCTCAAGAGCAGGGCGGCGGCGATCATCAGCACCAGCAGCTGGTGCGGGTTCGTCACCGTCAGCCGCGAGCGCGGAACCGCCGTCTCGATCACGCCCGGCGCCGTCTGGATCGCGATCAGCGCCGTGCCGGGATCGGTCTTCAGGTCGATGGTCATCGGCCGCGGGATGGCGGATCGGAGCGTCTCGGCGAGGGTTCGGCCGGTCGCGTCGAAGCGGGTGCGGTCGATGCCGGGCTCGAGGATCTCGCCGGGGTGGAGCGTCAGCGGCAGGTCGAGCGGCCCCGAGAGCGATGCGAGACGCGCGGCGGCCTCGGCGGGAGTGCCGCCTCTTTCTGCCACGCCGATGGCCTGGCGGAGCTCGCGGGCGGCGATCTCGGACATCTGCTCGGTGACGCGCTGGTAGTGGCGCTGGAAGAATACGAGGCCCACCACGAGCTGGAGCAGCACGATCGGCACCAGCAGGATCGCCACGGCGCGGCCGAACAGGCTGCGCGGCAGGAGGGACTTGACGGGGTGTGCGGGCATGGCAGCCTTGAGCGTTACGCGGCCATCCGGCGACACGCAAGGAAGCAGAGTGCCATGGGCGAGCCCCCCTTCGACCGCGACCATGCCCCGGTTTACGGGGTGGCGGAGCGGCTGGCGCCGGATCTGCGCGTGGTCACGGCGCGCAATCCCGGGCCGATGACCTTCACCGGCACGCGCAGCTATATCCTCGGGATCGGCGAGGTGGCGGTGATCGATCCCGGGCCGGCGGATCCGGCGCATCTGCGGGCGCTGGAGGCGGCGTTGGCGCCGGGGGAGCGGGTGCGCGCGGTGCTGGTGAGCCATTCCCACCGCGACCACAGCGCCGGGGCGGCGGCCTTCGCGGCGCGCGTGAAGGCGCCGGTCCTGGCGCATGGCGACGCAACGGGGGCGCGCAGCGAGGCGATGGCGCGGCTCGCCGAGACTGGCGGTATCGGCGGTGGCGGGGGGATCGACCCGGATTTTCGGCCCGACGCGCGGATCGGAGAGGGCGACCGGGTCGATGGTCCCGGCTGGACGCTCACCGCGCTGCACACGCCGGGGCATCTGGGCGATCACCTCTGCTTCGCCTGGGCCGAGGGCGATGCGCTCTTTTCGGGCGACATGGTGATGGGCTGGGCGACGACGATGATCTCGCCGCCCGACGGCGATCTCGCCGATTTCCGGGCCTCCGTGGCGCGGCTGCAGGGGCGCGGCGAGGCCGTCTATTATCCCGGCCACGGCAAGCCGGTGACCGATCCCCGGCGCCTGCTCGCCTGGTTGCTGGCGCATCGCGCCGAGCGCGAGGCCGAGATCCTCGCCCGCCTCGCCGCTGGGCCGGCGACGGTGGTAGAGTTGACGGCAACGATTTATGCGGCGGTCGACCGGGTGATGTGGCCGGCGGCGGGGCGGAACGTGTTCGCCCATCTCGTCGATCTGGCCGGCCGCGGCCTGGTCCGGCCGGAGGGGGGGCTTTCGGCCGAGGCGCGGTTCGGCCTGGCCTGATCGGCGCCTGCGACGAGCCGGGCTCAGGTGGGTTCGGTGAAGCCGCCCTCGGCGACGAGGCGGGCGAAGAGGCCCCCCTGGGCGACCAGCTCGCGGAAGCCGCCGCGCTCGACGATGCGGCCGCGGTCCATGACCAGGATCAGGTCGGCGTCGGCCACGGTCGAGAGGCGGTGGGCGATGATGAAGGTGGTCCGGCCCTGGCGCAGGCGGTCGAGGGCGCGCTTGATGCGGGCCTCGGTCTCGGCATCGAGCGCCGAGGTCGCCTCGTCGAGGATCAGGACGGGTGCGTCCTTCAGGATGGCGCGGGCGATGGCGAGCCGCTGGCGCTCGCCGCCCGAGAGGCTGGCGCCGCGCTCGCCGATGACGAAGTCGTAGCCGCCGGGCTTCGCCATGACGAAATCGTGGGCCTCGGCGAGGCGGGCGGCGCGCTCGAGCTCTGCGTCGGTCGCGTCGGGGCGGCCGACCCGCAGGTTGTCGGCGATCGAGCGGTTGAAGAGCCCGGCCTCCTGGAAGACCACGGCGACCGCGGCGCGGAGCGAGGCCAGGGTCACCGCGGCGATGTCGGTGCCGTCGATGGAGATGCGGCCGGCGTCGGGGTCGCGCATGCGCTGGAGGAGTGCCAACGCTGTGGTCTTGCCGGCGCCGGTCGGGCCGACCAGCGCGACCGTGCGGCCGGGCTCGGCGGCGAAGTCGAGGTCGAAGATGCCCTGGTCGGTGCCGGGGA
>NZ_DAIUBO010000312.1:0-3779 GCF_036846665.1 Amaricoccus sp.
CCGCCGGTGACGGGGGCATCCAGCGCCATGACGCCCCGGCCGGCCGCCTCGGCGGCGATCCGGCGGGCCAGGTCCGGCGAGGAGGTGGTCATGTCGACCAGGCAATCCCCCGGCGCGGCGTTCGCGATCAGGCCATCCTCGCCGAGATAGATCTCCGCCACGTCTTCCGGCCCGCCGACGATGGTGAAGACCGTGGCGCAGCTTCGGGCGAGCGCCCCAGCATCGTCGGCCCAGACGGCCCCGTCGAGCAGGAACGGCGCGGCGCGGTCGCGGTTTCGGGCATGGACATGCACCGCATGGCCCGCCGCCATCACACGGCGCGCCATCGCGCCGCCCATGATGCCCAGCCCGATGAACCCGACCGAGGTCTCCCGCGCCATCGCCCGGCCGGTCTAGGCGGCCACCGCCGCGTCCCTGTCGCGGCCGTATTCCGCGATCGTGTCGAAGACATGGGCCGGCGCGTTCGAGCCGAAGGTGCAGCCCGGCGCGAGGATGAAGTTCCGACCCCCGGTGATCGCAAGCGCCTCGCCGATGTCGCGGCGGATCTCGGGGCGCGACTGTTCGACCACCTTGGCCTGGTCGATCCCGCCCATGATGCATTTCCCGGTGCGCTCGCGCATCTCTGCGATGGTAGGACAGGTCGGGTCATGCGCGGCCCAGCTCAGAACCTCGTGCGGGTAGTCGGCGACCCGGTCGAGATCGAGGTGGCTCTTGCAGGCGTGGAGCATGCGCACCAGGCCCGTGGTTTCCTCGAGGATGGCGAGGTCATAGGGCCTTACGAGGTCTTCATAGGCGTCTTGGGAATAGCCCTGCACGCAGGCTTCGGTCGCTGCCCCGCGGGTCGAATAGAAGACGCCGTCCACACCGTTCGCCGCCAGTTCGCGCATGTAGCGGATGACGGTTTCGGTCGCGGCCTCGAGCATCGGCCTGGCCTCGCGCGGATTGTCGAGGATCACGCGCAGCGCCGAGAAACCGGCATGGCGCAGGACCTGCTGGATGGGGTCGAAGGTGGTGTCGATCACCGGCCAATCCTCGCCGAGTTCCGCCCGGATGCCGTTCAGAAGCGCGATCTGGTTGGCATAGGTCGGATGGTCCATCGACTGCACGGTGATGCGGGCCATGTCGGCGGGAGTGGCGATCGTCTCCATGCCATCGGGCAGGGGATGGCGATAGTCGCTGACCGCCTTGGCCAGATCCCAATCGTATTGGCGAAAGAACTCGCAATGCCGGTCCGCTCCCTGCTGGCCAGTGGCATAGGGAGTGACGAAATGCATCCAGACCGACAGAGGGGGCCGGTCGACCGGCGCCCCCGCGACGGCGGCGTAGAATCGTTCGCGCTTGTTCATGCTGCTTCTCCGATAGGTTCCTGGGACGGACGGCTCAATCCTGGAGCACCGCCAGATTGGCCGATTCCCAGCCGAGCCAGACATCGTCGGGCACGTCCCGGTCCACATAGGCCTTGAGGATCGCCGCGCCGGCATCGCCGACGCGCACATCCACCGCCGTGCGGCTGCCCTTGAAGACGCGGTTGACCACCCTGCCCGGCACCGCATTCCCGGTCTCGGGCCTGGCGTCGTAGAAGCCGACCTTCTCGAGGCGCAACGCCGCCGTCACCACATCGCCGGGGCGCGGGGTACGGTCGAAGGCCCGGCCCTCGATCTGCATCCCGAACCAGTCGATCGCGACCCTGTCGTCTTCGGCATGTCTGACCGGGCCGCTCAGCAGGTTCGTCTCGCCGATGAATTCGGCGACGAAGCGGCTCTTCGGACGCAGATACAGATCCTCGGGCGTGCCGTCCTGCTCCACCCGGCCCTGGTTCATGACCACGATCCGGTCGGACATGGTCAGCGCCTCGTCCTGGTCATGCGTGACGAAGAAGAAGGTCTTGCCGGTCCGGCGCTGGATGTCCTTGAGCTCGAGCTGCACCTGCGCGCGCAGCCGCGCATCCAGCGCACCCAGAGGCTCGTCGAGCAAGAGCAGATCCGGATCCGGCGCCAGCGCCCGCGCCAGCGCCACACGCTGCCGCTGACCGCCGGACAGCTGGTCGGGAAAGCGGTCCCGGAAGGCATCGAGTTCGAGGAACGACAGAAGCTCGTCCACCCGCGCGGCGATCCTGTCCCTGGTCATGCGCTTGAGTTCGAGCCCGAAGGTGACGTTGCGTGTCACTGTCATGTGGGGAAAGAGCGCATAGTCCTGAAACACCATGTTGACCTTGCGCTTGTTCGGCGGCAGCCGGGTCACGTCCTCTCCGCCCAGCACGATGCGGCCGCTGTCGGGCTGGGCGAAGCCGCCCAGGATGCGCAGCGTCGTCGACTTCCCGCAGCCCGAGGGTCCGAGAAACGTGACGAATTCGCCCGGATCGATCTTCATGTCGAGCTTCTGCAGGGCGACGGTCCTGCCGAAGGACTTGGAGATGCCGTCGATGTGGACGATTGGATCTTCGATGGTCGGCATTGTTCAGGTTCCCTTACCCATGCGGCGCATCGAGCGTTCGGCCCAGATGCCCAGCACCGCGGTCATGATCAGTACGACCGTGGCGATGGCGTTGATTTCCGGCGACATCCCCGAGCGCAGTTTCGAGAAGATCAGCACCGGCAGCGTCGGCTCGTAGCCCCCCAGGAAGAACGAGCGCACGAAGTCGTCGAAACTCAGGAGCATGCAGAACACGCCGGCCCCGATCAGCGCCGGTTTGAGATAGGGCAGCGTGATGCGGAAGAAGCTGACGAACCTGTCCGCGCCGAGATCCATCGCCGCCTCGGTATGGCTCGCGGGCAGCGTCGCCAGCCGCGCCATGACCACCAGCGCGACGAAGGGCACGTTGTGCACCGCATGCGCCCAGATGATCGCGAACATGCCCGTCTCGACGCCCAGGAGCCGGGCGAAGATGCGGAACGAGATCGCCGAGATGATCCCGGGAATGACCGCCGGCAGGATGGTCAGCCCGAGGATCACCGTGCGGCCGAAGAACGACCGGCCGGCGAGCAGCACCGAGATCCAGGTGCCGACGGTCAGCGAAATGGCCGTGCTCGCAATGGCGATCGTCGTCGAATAGATGAAGACGCTGATCACCTCTGTATCCCTGAAGACGCCGACATACCAGTCAAGCGTCCAGGACTTGATCGGGAAGCCGATGAACTTCGAGTCCTTGAACCCCATCAGGATCATCAGCACCAGAGGCACGAACAGATAGACCACGAAGGCCCAGTAGATGATCGACATCAGGATGCGCGTGTTGCGGGTCATTTCCGGCCCCCCTTCTGCAAGGCGCCCATCAGCTTCATGAAGGTTCCGGAGAGGACGAGCGCCGTCAGCAGCATGATGGTCGAGAACGCGGCCCCGGTCGGCCATTCGTCGCCCGCCACATGGAAGAACCCGGCTATGGTCTCGGAGAACAGCGTGGTGCTGGGACCGCCGAGCAGGATCGGCGTGGCATAGAGGCCGGTCGAGATCAGGAAGACCAGCGTGCAGCCCGAGGAGATCCCCTCGAGCGACAGGGGCAGGATGACGCGCCGGAACCGCGTCCAGGGCCCCGCGCCCAGATCGGCCGCCGCCTCGGAGAAGGTCTGCGGGATCTTTTCGAGGGCCGAATAGAGCGGCATCAGCATGTAGAGCGACGTCAGATAGACGATGCCGAAGCCGAGCGAGAAGTTGGTGTACATGAAGGCGACCGGCTGATCGATCAGGCCCAGCGCCTTCAGGATCAGGTTCACGGCGCCGGTATTGCCCAGAAGGATCATGATCGCATAGGTGCGCACGATCTCCCCGACCCAGAACGGGAT
>NZ_DAIUBO010000313.1:0-3774 GCF_036846665.1 Amaricoccus sp.
CCCCGGCAGGGCCGGCGCGGCCCGATCGCCACGGGTCGATCGGGCCGGGGACACCTGGGCCGCGGGAGAAACCGGAGTCGACAGCGAGGGCCGCTGGCAGAAGGCATCCAGACGAGCGGGTGGGGCATTGCGAACCGGCCATGGCGCGGCATCGCCTCGCGCCAGTTCGTCGGTTGGAGCGCGCGCGCGGAGACCGAGGCGGGTCGGGTTGCACCAGCGGTGGGTAATCCGCGCGCGCCTGCCGGCGGGCGCACGGATTTGTCCTTGCCGGATCCGCGAGGGTCCGGTGCTGGTGCGCGCTATCCCGCGCGCACCTGGATCGTGGCGCCGATCTCGTCGAGGATGCGGCGCAGCTCGTCGTAATCGGGGTGGCGCACCCGCATCCAGGCATTGGCCATGAAGCCGGCCTCGACCGGCTGGGTCGGCGTGCCGGCGGCGGGGAAGTGGTGGCCGACCACCAGATCGCCGTAGCGGCGCCAGATCTCCTCGGCGCCCTCGTAGCCGAGGATGCGGCCGTCGCGGTCGGGCCTGAGCGCGATGATGCCGCAGGCGTAGCGCCGGGACGGCCGGCGGTCGGTCCGGCCGTGGCAGACGGCCATGGCCCATTCGCGGTAGAGGTCGAAATCGTTGCCCGCGCAATAGCTGTCCCATTGCCCGACGCCGGGCGGGCGGCAGCCGATCTCGGAGAACTTCAGGCCCCTGGGCCCGAAGAACCATTCCATATGGGTCGCCGCGGTGCCGATGCCGAGCGCCCCGATCACCCGGCGGCCCATCTCCTTGACCTCGTCGTAGCCGGACGAATCCATCCGGTTGGTGGCGACGATCTGCGGCGAGATCCAGCGCGTGCGCATGCCGTCGAGCACGTTGGGATAATAATGGCTGATGAAGTCGTGGCCGACCGCGCCGTCGATGGCGAGCGTGTCGTAGAAGCCCTCGTGGCCCTCGATGAATTCCTCGATCGCGGCCGGCGCGCCATCGGCGAGCCCGCTCGCCCGCGCCACCCGGTCGAGCTCGCCCGCGTCGCGGGCGAGATAGGTGCCCGAGGCACCGGCGGCGTCGCGCGGCTTGAGGATGATCGGAAAGCCCACGGCGCGCGCGAAGTCCCGCGCCTCCGCCGGGCTCGCCACGCCCGCGGAGGCCGCGGTCGGCACGCCCGCCTTGCGCAGCACCTCCTTCATCGCCACCTTGTCGCGGCAGAGATAGGCGGTGCGCGCCGAGATGCCGGGGATGGTGCAGATCTCGCGCACATGCGCCGCGGCCATGACATGGGCCTCGACCACGGCCTCGAGCCGGTCGACCCAGACCCGGCTCTGGACCTCGCGCACCGCCCATTCCAGCGCGCCCTCGTCGGTGACGTTGGCGATCTGCTGGTAGCCGCCCAGCCAGGACTTCAGCTCGTCGTCGAGCCAGTCGTAGGGCCGGTCGCCGACGCCGATGACATTGGCCCCGACCGAGGCGAGGGCGCGGACGAAGAGCCGCTGGTTGGCGGGAAAGCCCGGTTCGAGAAAGATGACGTTCATCGGCGGTCCCTCATGCGACGATCTCGTCGAGATAGACCGGCAGCATCGCGCGCCAGCTCGGCCAGTCGTGGTCGTATTCCGGCCCCCAGGGGTCGACGCGGTTGGGGATGCCCTTGGCGCCGAGCACATTGGCGAGCCGCCAGCTCTCCTCGGGGTTCTCCCAGCGTCCCTGGCCGTAGGCGAGGATCACGAAGCGCCGGCGCAGGGCGTCGAGCATCGGCCCCGGGCCGAGGTTGGGCAGGAAGGCGATGGGGGCGGAGAAATAGTAATCCTCGGTGCCGCGGAAGCCGAGCAGGCTCTCGAGGTCGTAGGTGCCGCTCATGCCGATGGCGGCGCGGAAGGCCCAAGGGTAGCGGCAGGCGACCGCCAGCGCCTTGAAGGCGCCGATCGAGGCGCCCGCGGCGACGATCTCGATGCCGCCGTCAGAGCAATCGGTGCGGATCGCCGGCACGATCTCCTCGGCGACGCATTCCTCGAAGCGGTTGAGCAGCTTGCAGCGGTATTCCGGCGAGCCGGTCTTGGAGGCGAGCGCGCGACCCGCGAGGCTGTCGCAGGAATAGACCTTGATGCGGCCGGCCTCGATCAGCGGCCCCAGCGCGCCGATCAGATGCATGCGCTCGACCTCCTCGGCGTCGCCGCCGGCGGTGGGGAAGAGCAGCACCGGCTGGCCCCAATGGCCCCAGCGCACCAGCGAGATCTCCTGCTCGATGCGGGGCGAGAACCACCTAGAAGCCGTTTTCATCGCCGCGCGCCCCCTCCTGCTCGCGCCAGAGCTGAACGCGGGACCAGAATAGCTCGGTGAACTCGTCGATCTCGTGGGCGGGGAAGAGCGCGGTCACCTTCTGGCGGATCGCGTCCCGCAGCTTGTCGCTGCCGAAGAACTCGTAGGCGAGCTCGTCGAGATGGCCGAGATGGCTGCGGCAGAAGTCGCGGAACTTCTCGGTCTCGAAGCGCTCGTGGGCGATCTTGGCGTATTCGCTGAGGCGCTCGCGGGGCGGCAGGTCGCGGTCGGCGACCTTGTAGAAGGGTTCCCAGTCGAGGTTCCGGCGCATCGGCCGCTCGGTGGCGGCGGCGAAGATCGACCAGCGCAGGTTGGCCTTGATCAGCCAGGGGAAATGGTAGTGCAGCGAGGTCACCTGGCTGTCGGGGCAGGCATTGGCGAAGTCGATCGGATACCAGGTGCCGCCCTTGGCCAGCGCCTCGCAGGAATTGAAGTCCCAGCCGAAGAAGGCGTTGATCGTCAGCGTGGTGTCTTCCAGCAGGCTCGCGTCCTCCGGCGACAGGAAGTCGATGTCCATGGTGTAGCGGTCGTGCAGCGGCGCGGAGGGGTCGTAATTGACCTTGCGCAGCTGCGGCCCGAGCCCGACGCAGCGCACGAACCAGTCGTAGGGGACCACCGCCTTCTGGATGTTCATCAGGTCGGTGCCGCTGGCGTCATAGGCGCGCTGGAAATCGGCGAGGTCGTTGATCCGCGTCACGCCGCGCCAGCCGCCGCCGTGATAGGGCTTCATGAAGAAGGGATAGCCCATCTTCTCGCCAATCTCCTTCAGCGAGAACATCTTGGCGTATTGCCGCAGGGTGGGCTCGAGGTCGTCGGCGTGCGCGTAGGCCTTGGCCGGCAGCATCCAGGTATCGGGCACCGGCAGCCCCAGCCGCATCATCGCCGCGTAGGAGGTGTGCTTCTCGTTGGCCTGGATCGACCAGGGGTTGTTGTAGACATAGAGGTCGTTCAGGAGGATCGCCTTCTTGATCCATTCCCGGCTGATCGAATACCAATGCGTCAGCCGGTCGATCACCACGTCGTACTTGACCGGCTGGCGCAGGTCGAAGGGCTCGATCGTCACCCGCTCGCAATGGAAGTTCAGCCGGTCGCCCCCGAGGCGGATGTCGAGATCGAGCGCCTCGAAGAGGCTCTCATAGGCGATCGGCCAGCAGATGTCGGCGCCGAGCGACAGGCCGATGTTGACAATGCGTTGTGCCATTCTCCCCGTTCCCCCTTGCGGCGGGAGCGGGCCGGGGGCGCGCTCCGTCAGCCGTCTTCGTCCTTGCTTCCGGACCGCAGCACCCGCACGAGCCCGTCGCGCAACGGGTCGCGCCAGTTGTGCCAGTGATGCCCGTCCCGGGCGCTCTTGAACAGAACATCAACGCCGCCTTCGCGCAAGAAGCTTGCGAGCGCTGGTGCCCTTGCGGGCCTTCGGCCCAGGGTGATCGCATTTGGAGCCCATCGTTCCCCGGACGACCGTCCCGCCACAAG
>NZ_DAIUBO010000314.1:0-3769 GCF_036846665.1 Amaricoccus sp.
GAGAGGTTGGCGCGGGCAGGCGCCTCGCCAACCCGGTCAGGTCCGGAAGGAAGCAGCCGTAACGAGCCCCGCTTGGGTCGTTGTCCAGCCTCTCACCCGATCGGCCCCGATGATGGAGGGAATTCATGACTGTCGTCACATCCCTCCGGGCGCAGGCCTGACGCCACCCCGCGTCACGGACTGAACCGCCCGGATCGCCGGACCCCGATCGCGCGGGCGCGCGACGGCGGTCCTTCAGGCAATCCGTCTCCCGCGGGGAGACAATCCGGACGGACCGATGACCGAAATCACGTATTCCCTGGCTGCGCTGGGCTGGGGCCCGGCGTTCGCGGCGCAGCTCGACCTCGAAGAGATGGAGACCCTGGCGCCGATGCGCGTCGCCGCGGTGCATCGCGCCGCCGTCGACCTCCTGGGCGCGGAGGGCGCGCGGCGCGCCGAATGCGCGCCCGGGCTTTCGACCGCCGAGCTCGCGGTCGGCGACTGGGCGCTGCTCGACCGCGCCGACGGCCGGCTGCACCGGCGGCTCGAACGCGCCTCGCTCCTGAGCCGCCGCGCCGCCGGGGAGGGGCGCGAGGAGCAGCTGATCGCGGCGAATGTCGACACGCTCTTCGTCGTCTCCTCCTGCAACGCCGATTTCAATCCGGCGCGGATCGAGCGCTACCTGGTGCTGGCGCGCCAGAGCGGGGCGATGCCGGTGCTGGTGCTGACCAAGGCCGATTGCGCCGCGGATCCGGCGGATTACGCGCGCCGGGCCGGAGCGATCGACCGGAGCCTGGCCGTCGAGACGCTGGACGCGCGCGACCCCGTGCAATGCGCGCGGCTGCGCGACTGGTGCGGCGAGGGGAGGACGGTGGCGCTGCTCGGCTCCTCGGGCGTGGGCAAGTCGACGCTGATCAACGCGCTGACCGGGGCAGGGCAGGCAACCCGCGGCATCCGCGAGGATGACGCGAAGGGGCGGCACACCACCACGGCGCGGTCGCTCCACGCGATCCCGACGGGCGGCTGGCTGATCGACACGCCCGGCATGCGGGCGCTGCGGCTGCATGACGCGGCCGAGGGCGTCGCGGCGGTCTTCGCCGATATCGCGGCGCTGGCGGCGGATTGCCGCTACGGCGATTGCGCGCACGAGGCCGAGCCCGGCTGCGCGGTGCGCGCGGCGATCGCGGCGGGGAGGCTCGACGCGGCGCGGCTGGCGCGCTGGCGCAAGCTGGAGCGCGAGGAGGCGCGCAACACCGAATCCGTGGCCGAGGCCCGGGCGCGCTCCCGGGCGCTGGGGCGGCTCTACCGCTCCGGGCAGGCGGCGGGACGGCGCAAGCGCGAGGATCCCCGGCGCGGCGGCTGATCGGCCGGAGGATCGTCAGGCAAGACGCCGGACGGGCGGCGCGGGGCACGGGGCGGCAGGCGCCCCGGTTTCACCAGACCCCTTCCTCGACCACCTGGCCGGGGCGGGCCTCCGCCCATTCCGCGAGGAAATCCGCCATGTCGGCGGAACCCGCGCCCGCGATCGCCGGGCGCGGCAGCGCGACGCCGTGCTCGAGCGCGATCCGCATGCAGCCGATATGGTCGCGGCTCGCGCGGTTCGGGCAGTTCGCCGAGCCGTGCAGGATGGTGGAGAACAGCGTTCCGCCGTAGCCGTTCCGGTGGCTCAGGTCGGGGGCGAGCGAGAGCAGCCAGGCCATCTTCTCCGCCATGCCCTCCCAGCCGGCGAGATGAAGCGGCGGCATGCCCATCTCGTCGGTCTGATTGGCGTCGAAGCCCATGGCGACGAGCCGCTGCATATGCGGCAGCGTGCCCTCGCGCCAGACCAGCCGGGTGAGCAGCCTGCGCATCTCGTCCGAGAGCCCGCCCATGTCGATCCAGTCGCGGTCCCGGACCACCCCGTCGGCGGCGCGCGCCAGCTGCGCCTCGACCGGCGAGAGCGGCGTGACGGCGCCGGCGCGCTCCAGCACCCGGGCGATCTCGCGGTTGCCGTAGATGCGGGCGAAGGCCCAGGGCGTGTGGCCGAGCGCCTCGGCCGTCGGATTGGCGCCATGATCGAGCAGGAGCTGCGCGATGCGCCCCGAGCACATGCGCCGCGCCGCCTGGTGCAGCGCGGGGATCACCAGCGGCGGCGCGCCGGAGGGATGCGGGGCGATCCCCTCGTCGGGATCGGCGCCGGCCTCGAGCAGCAGCCGGACGGCGTCGTAATCGTCGAAATCGAGCGCCCGCGGCAGGGCATTGGTGCCCCTGGGATCGGCGCCATGGGCAAGCAGCAGCGCCAGCCCGTCACGGCTGCCGAGTTCCGTGGCGTGATAGAGCGATTCGTCGTCGTCGGGGTTGGCGCCATGCTCGAGCAGCCAGCGCGCCATGGTCAGGTTGCGCGCATGCCCGATGGCGCCGTAGAGCGCCGAGAGGTGGTGCCCGGCGCCTTCCTGCGCCGGGATGCCGTCGTCGACATCGGCGCCGGCCGAGAGCAGCGCCTCCGCCGTGGCGATCATGTCCGCCTCCGCGCCGCCGTTCTGCCAGTGGCGCGAGAAGGCCAGGTGCAGGATCGGACGACGCGCGCCGACGATGCGCGTCGCGGCCGCCGGATCGGCGGCGAGCCGCGCCCGGACGGCCGCCGCATCATAGAGCGCGCATTCGAGCCCGAGATCGGCATGGGCGAGGTCGGGTGTCTCCTGCAGCAGGGCGTCGGCGATCCAGTGCTGCCCGAGATGGAGCGCCGCGGCGAGCCGCTCGGCCTTCGCCGCCCGGTCCATCGCCGCCGCCTCTTGGGCGAACTTGAGCTTGGGCCAGCTTTCGTGCCCCGCCTCGCGGGCGATGACGTGAAGGAAATCGGCGTGCTTGAGCGGATGACCGTCCGGTCGTGGCGGATTTTGCGCGATCCGGTCGCGCGCCGCCGCATCGCCGGCCTCATAGGCCTTGCGCAGATCCTTGGCGCGCCGGCGCAGGTTGTCGAGGGATGGGGACATCGGTTTCTCCCGTCGCTGCCCGCTGGTCCGCTCGGGGGGCATGAGGAAAACCGAAACGATGGCTCGGTTCGATGGGAGGTGCTGATGCAGCTTTCCGCGGACCCGGATGCCGCCTCCAGCGGCGCCCGAAGGATACCGCCGCGGCTCCGAACCGGCAAGCCCGGGCGGCCTTGGGCAAAGCGACGCGGCCAACGATGTGCCGGCCCGGTATCGTCCGAAAGAAAGCCTCCCTTGCTCCGGTCGGGGGCGGCGCTTAGGTTGGGGCGACCGCAGCCGCGCATGTGCCGATCCGACGTGACCGACCCCGCCGAGAGCGCCTACCGGGTTCTCGCCCGAAAGTACCGCCCCGCGACCTTCGCCGATCTGATCGGCCAGGAGGCGATGGTGCGCACGCTCAGGAACGCCTTCGCCTCGGACCGGATCGCCCATGCCTTCGTGCTGACCGGCGTGCGCGGGGTCGGCAAGACGACGACGGCGCGCATCATCGCCAAGGGGCTCAACTGCATCGGGGCTGACGGGCAGGGCGGCGTGACCATCGCGCCCTGCGGGCAATGCGCGCCCTGCCGGGCGATCGCCGAGGGCCGGCATGTCGACGTGCTGGAGATGGATGCCGCGACCCATACCCAGGTCGAGAAGATGCGCGACCTGCTCGCCTCCGTGCCCTATCGGCCGGCCGAGACGCGCTACAAGGTCTATATCATCGACGAGGTGCACATGCTCAGCACCTCGGCCTTCAACGCGCTCCTCAAGACGCTGGAGGAGCCGCCGGAGCATGTGAAGTTCATCTTCGCCACCACCGAGATCCGCAAGGTGCCGGT
>NZ_DAIUBO010000315.1:0-3768 GCF_036846665.1 Amaricoccus sp.
GCCGGCAGGACCGGCGGTGCCCTTCAGTCGCCGGCCGTCCCGGCGACGCGCAGGGAGCCGCGCCGATGCCGCCTGCCGATCGCACGAGGGGCGAGCCCGCGCCGTCCCGGGACCGGGTTCCGACGACCATGCAGCGCATGCGGGCCTGGCGCGGCCCGGCGCTGCTCAGCTTCGGCTTCCGTCCCTTCTTCCTGATCGGCGGCGCCTATGCCGCCACGGTGGTCCTGGTCTGGCTGCTGGTGCTGACCGGCGCCATGGCCTCGCCGGGGGACTGGCCGCCGCTGGCCTGGCATGCGCATGAGCTGGTCTTCGGCTTCGTCCCGGCGGTGGTCGCGGGCTTCCTCCTCACGGCGGTGCCCAACTGGACGGGGCGGCTTCCGGTGGTCGGCTGGCCGCTGCTCGGGCTCGTCGCGGTCTGGCTGGCGGGGCGCCTCGCCGTCGCCGCGGCCGGCCTGCTGCCCGGCGCTCTCGTGGCAGCGCTCGCCACCGCCTTCCCGGTGACGCTCGCGGTCTTTCTCGGCCGCGAGATCCTCGCCGGGCGCAACTGGCGCAACCTGCCTGTGCTCGGCGCGGTGATCCTGCTCGGGATCGCGCAGGCGCTCTTTCACGCCGAGCTGCTGCAGGGCGGCGCCCCGGTCCGCGGCGACCGGCTCGGCATCGCGATCACGGTCTTTCTCATCACCCTGATCGGCGGGCGGATCGTCCCGAGCTTCACCACCAACTGGCTCAAGCGCCGGGAGCCGGGCGCGCTGCCGGTGCCGTTCAACCGGTTCGATGCATTCGTGGTCGCGGGCGGCGCACTGGGCCTGCTGCTCTGGGCGGTCCTGCCGATGGCGCCCGGCCCGACCCGGGCGGCGGGTCTGATCCTGGTCGCAGGCGGCGCGCTGCAGCTGGTGCGGCAGGCGCGCTGGCAGCCCTGGCGCACCGGCCCGGAGGCGCTGGTCTGGGTGCTGCACCTCGCCTATGGCTTCGTGCCGCTGGGCTTCCTGCTCTCCGGCGCCGGCGTGCTCAGGGCGGATTTCGGCCTGGAGATGGCCGGGCTCCATGCCTGGGCGGCCGGCGCGATCGGGCTGATGACGCTGGCGGTGATGACACGCGCGACGCGCGGCCACACCGGCCATGCGCTGACCGCGCCGCCCGCGACGGTCGCCGTCTATCTCGCGGTGGCGCTGGCCGCGCTCCTGCGCATCGCCGCCGCGCTGGCGCCGGGCTGGTCCGTGCCGCTGCTCACCCTCGCGGGCATCGGCTGGTGCGCGGGCTTTCTCGGCTTCGTCCTGCTCTACGGGCCGATGCTGATCCGGCCGCGGGCCTGAGGCCCGGGCTCACGCCTTCCGCGCCACCGCGAGATGGATCGGCGCGGCGAAGGCAACGCTGCCGTCGGCCGCCGCGAAGCCGGCGAGCGCGTCGCGGGCGGCCTCCTGCAACCGGGCGTATTGCGCATCGTCGATGGCGTCGGCGAGCGTCCAGCCCCTGATGTCGGTATGCACCCAATCGGCGATCGAGGGGAAGCGGGCGATGCCCGGCAGGGTCCTGAGCGCGGCGCCGGGGATCGCCGCCGCCGCGAGCTCGGCGGCGAAATCCGCCGGATCGCCCAGCACGAAGGGCGCGCGCAACCCGGCGGCGGTCTCGGCGCCGAAGAGCCGCTCGAGCAGGGCGAGCATCGCGGCATAGCCCGGGGAATGCGCCACGTCGTCCCAGACCGTGACCACCAGCCGCCCGCCGGGGCGCAGCACGCGCCACATCTGCCGCAGCGCCGCGGTGCGGTCCTCGAAGAACATCAGGCCGAACTGGCAGGTCACCGCGTCGAAGGCCGCATCGTTGTAGTGCAGGCCTTCGGCGCGGCCTTCGCGCCAGTCGATCCCTGGCGCGGCGCGGCGCGCCACCGCGAGCATGCCGGGGTTGCGGTCGAGCCCGACCACCCTGCCCTGCGGCCCGGCGCGATGCGCCAGCGCGCGGGTCAGCGCGCCGGTGCCGCAGGCGACGTCGAGCACGCAAGCCGCCGGCGCGATGCGGGCCGCCTCTGCGGCGGGTGCGGCGAACTGGCCGAAAAGGGCCGGTACGAAAAAACTCTCGTAGATCTCGGCGGCCGCGGTCGAGACCTGGCCGGTCGCGGCGTCGTCCATGGCGTGCCTCCATTGCTGCGCTGTCGCGTCACAGGCTATGCTCGGCCATGACCGAGGGCCATGACCGCATGTCCGGCAGTCCTGCCCGATCGTCCGGCGAAGTGGCTCCGCCGGCCCGGGCCGGCGGACAGGACCCGCTCTCGGACGTGCTGCGCAACGTGCGGCTCGGGGGCGCGCTCTTCTTCCTGGTCGATGCGACCGCGCCCTGGTGCGTGGACGTGCCGGAGAGCGAAGCCTATCGCGCGATCCTGTTTCGCCGGGCGCGGCACCTGATCTCCTACCACATCGCCGTGGAGGGCAGCGGCTTCGCCTCGGTGCCCGGCGGGAAGCCCATGGCCTTCGATACCGGCGACATCCTGGTCATTCCCCATGGGGACGCCTACCGGATCGAGAGCGCCCCCGGCACCGTGCCGGAATTCGACCGCGAGGGCACGCTGCAGTTCTTCCGCGAGATGGCCGCCGGCCGGCTGCCCTTCGTGGTGCGCGAGGGCGGCGGCGGCGATCCGCCGGCCCGCTTCGTCTGCGGCTTCCTCGGCTGCGATTCGCGGCCCTTCAACCCGCTGCTGACGCAGCTCCCGCGGCTGCTGCGGATCCGGCGCCGGGCCGGCGGCGCCGATCTGCTGGACCGGCTGGTGGATCTGACCCTCGCCGAGATGCGGCGCGAGCGCACGGGCGGGACCAGCCTGCGCCTCGGCCTGAGCGAATTGCTGTTCATCGAGGCGATCCGGCGGCATCTGGAGGCCCTGCCCGAGGGCGAGACCGGCTGGCTCGCGGGGCTGCGCGACCCGGGCGTCGGGCGGGCGCTGGCGGCATTGCATGCGCGGCCGCAGGCGGCCTGGACGCTCGGGGATCTGGCACGGGAGGCGGGCCTCTCGCGTTCGGTGCTGGCGGCGCGCTTCGCTGCGCTGGTCGGGCTGCCGCCGATGCAATATCTCGCCCGCTGGCGCATGCAGCGCGCGGCGCGACTGCTCGCCGACGGCGATGCGAGGGTGGGCGCGGTCGCCTTCGAGGTCGGCTACGGCTCGGAGGCGGCGTTCAGCCGCGGCTTCAAGCGCATGGTCGGCGTATCGCCCGCAGAATGGCGCCGCGCGGCGGAAACCGGGTAGGCCGCAGCCCGCCGGCGGGACCACGATCTGCTCGATGAACCTGAATGTTGTTGCATATCAAATGGTTGACGCCGGTCCCAACTCGGGACCGGCCGCCGTCGCGAACGGAAGGCTCAGACGGTCTCGTCGATCCAGCCCTTGAGGCTCGCCTTGGGCGCGGCGCCGGTGCGGTTGGAGACCAGTTCGCCGCCCTTGAACATGAAGAGCGCGGGGATGCCGCGCACGCCGAACTGGGCGGGCAGGCCCGGGTTCTCGTCCACGTTCACCTTGGCGATCTTGATCTTGCCCTCGTATTCGGAGGCGAGTTCCTCCAGTGCCGGGCCGATCTGGCGGCAGGGGCCGCACCATTCGGCCCAGAAATCAACCAGAACGGGAACGTCGGAGCCGAGCACCTCGTCCTGGAAGGTCACGTCCGTCACCTTGACCAAAGCCATCGGTGTGTCTCCTCGAATTGCGCTGTCCGAGCGAACCTATGAACGCCGCCGGGCCGGGTCAAGGTCGGCGGCGCGGGCCAGCGCCGCCGCGACGAGACCGGCGGG
>NZ_DAIUBO010000316.1:0-3768 GCF_036846665.1 Amaricoccus sp.
AGGTCGGCGAGCCGGGCGAGCGGCACAAGGAGAGCTTTCGCACCGCCGGTGCGGCCGCCGCCGCGGGGGGCGTCACCACGATGGTGACGCGGCCCGACACCCTGCCCGCGATCGACACGCCCGAGGCGCTCGAATTCCAGCAGCGCCGGGCGGTGGGGACGAGCCCGGTCAACGTGCTGCCGATGGCGGCGCTGACCAAGGATCGCGACGGCCGGGAGATGACCGAGATCGGGTTCCTGATGGACGCGGGCGCGGTGGCCTTCACCGACACGCGCGCCGTGGCGGACGCCCGGGTGTTCCAGCGCTGCCTCGCCTATGCCGCCGGGCTCGGGGCGCTGGTGGTCGGGCATCCGCAGGAGCCGCGGCTGAGCGCCGGCGCCTGCGTGACCACCGGCCTCTACGCCAGCATGCTCGGGCTGCCGGACGTGCCGCCGGTGGCCGAGCGCATCGGGCTCGAGCGGGACCTGGCGCTCGCCGAGGTCACCGGCGCGCGCTACCACGCCGACCAGATCTCGGCCGCCGCGGCGCTGCCGGCGCTGGCGCGGGCGAAGCGCGCGGGGCTTCGGGTGACGGCCGGGGTCTCGATCCACCACCTGACCCTCAACGAGCTCGACATCGGGGATTACCGGACCTTCTTCAAGCTCACGCCGCCGCTGCGCTCGGAGGACGACCGGGTGGCGATGGTCGAGGCCCTCGCCGAGGGGCTGATCGACGTGGTGGGCTCCTTCCACACGCCCCAGGACGAGGAGGAGAAGCGCCTGCCCTTCGAGGAGGCGGCCTCCGGCGCGGTCGGGCTCGAGACCCTGCTGCCGGCGGCGATGCAGCTCCACCACGGCGGCCACCTCACGCTCCCCGCGCTCTGGCGGGCGCTCGCGCTCAATCCCGCGCGGCTGCTCGGCCTCGATGCGGGCCGCCTCGCCCCCGGCGCCCCGGCCGATCTCGTGCTCTTCGACCCCGACACGCCCTTCGTGCTCGACCGCGCGACCCTGCGCTCGAAGTCCAAGAACACGCCCTACGACCTGCGCCGCCTGCAGGGCCGCGTGCTGGCCACCTGGGTCGGCGGCCGCGAGGTCCATTCGAGGGAGGCGCCCTGATGCTCGTCGCGACATTCCTACTCGCCTATCTGCTCGGCTCGATCCCCTTCGGCCTGGTGATCACCCGCGGGCTGGGCTTGGGCGACCTGCGCGCCATCGGCTCGGGCAACATCGGCGCCACCAACGTGCTCAGGACCGGCAACAAGGGCGCCGCCGCGGCGACGCTGCTGCTCGATGCCGGCAAGGGTGCCGCCGCGGTGCTGCTCGCGCGGCATTTCGCCGGCGAGACGGCGGCGATGGTGGCCGGGCTCGGCGCCTTCCTCGGCCATCTCTTTCCGGTCTGGCTGCGCTTCAAGGGCGGCAAGGGGGTCGCGACCTATCTCGGCATCATGCTGGCGCTCGCCTGGCCGGTGGGCCTCGCCGCCTGCGGCACCTGGCTCGCGACGGCGCTGGTGCTGCGCTATTCCTCGCTGGCCGCGCTCGTCGCCACCGCCGCGGTCCCGTTCTGGCTCGCCCTGCTCGGACCCGGCGCGGCGATCCCGCTCGCCATCGCCCTCGCGGCCCTGGTCTGGCTGCGCCACCGCGCGAACATCGCCCGGCTGCGCAGCGGATCGGAGCCGAAGATCGGCGGCAGGTCCTGAGGGCGGTTGACGCCGGCCTGCGATCTGCAACCTTGGCGCCCAGGCCGGGGGCAGGCGCTTGGACATCGACCAGACACTCATTCTCGCGATCCTCGCCGGCACCGTCGCGCTCTTCGCCTGGGGCCGCTGGCGCCACGACGTGGTGGCGCTCGCCGCCCTGATCGCCAGCGTGCTCGCGGGCCTCGTGCCGAGCGACGCCGCCTTCGCCGGCTTCGGCCATCCGGCGGTGATCACCGTCGCGGGGGTGCTGGTGCTCAGCCGCGGGTTGCAGAGCTCGGGCGCGGTCGACGTGCTGGCGCGCCGGGTGCTGCCTTCGGAGGCGACGCCGGCGACCAGCATCGCCATCCTCACCGCGCTCGCGGCGGGGCTTTCTGCCTTCATGAACAACGTGGGCGCGCTCGCGCTGCTCATGCCCGTGGCGATCCAGGCCTCGGCGCGGCAGGACCTGCCGCCGGGACAGCTGCTCATGCCGCTCGCCTTCGGCTCGATCCTCGGCGGCATGACCACGCTGATCGGCACGCCGCCGAACCTCATCGTCTCCGGCTACCGCCGCGACACGCTCGGCGCGGGCTACGGCATGTTCGACTTCACGCCGGTCGGGCTCGCCATCGCGCTCGCCGGCATCGCCTTCATCGCCCTCGTCGGCTGGCGGCTGGTGCCGGCGCGCAAGCGGGCCGGCACCGAGGGCTTCGATTCGGGCGCCTATCTGACCGAGGCCCGGGTTCCCGAGGGCGCCAAGGCGGTGGGCATGTCGGTGCGCGCGGTCGAGGATGCGGTGCGCGACGCCAATGTGCAGGTGCTGGGCATCGTGCGCCGGGAGGTCCGCCTTCGCGCCCCGCGCCCGGATCTCGCGATCCGGGAAGGCGACATCCTGGTGCTCGTGGCGGAACCCGACGGGCTCTCGGACGCGCTCGGCACGCTCGGCCTCGGGCTGGCCGAAGCCATCGCGGCCCCCGAGAAGCCCCAGGACGAGGAGCCGTCCGCCGACGGCGGCAAGGGCGCCGACCCCGCCCGGCGAGCCGCCGACGCGCCCGAAGCCAAGGAAAAGCCGGACAGGTCCGGCGGCGAGGACGAGGACATCCGGCTGCTCGAATTCGTGGTCGCCCCGAATGCCGCGATCATCGGCCGCACCGCCCAGGGCGTCAACCTGCGGCTGCGCTACCACGTCAACCTGCTCGCGATCTCCCATGAGGGAACGCGCCGGGTCGGCCGGCTGCGCACCACGCCGATCGAAGCGGGCGACGTCCTGCTGCTCCAGGGCCCGGCCGAGGCGGCGGCCGAATTTGCCGCCGATTTCGGCTGTCTGCCGCTGGCGACGCGGGACCTGCGCCTGCCGGACCGCCGGCTGGCGCTGCTGGCCTCCGGCATCCTGCTCGCGGCGGTCGCTGCGGCGGCGAGCGGCGCGGTTTCCGCACCCGTCGCCTTCATGGCCGGGGTGCTGGCGGCGATGGTGACCCGGGTGGTGCCGCCGCGGGAGGCCTATGAGGCGATCGACTGGTCGGTGATCGTGCTGCTGGCCTGCCTGCTGCCCGTCGCCGGCGCCATGCTCACCACCGGCGCGGCGGAGGTCGTCGCGCGCTTCCTCGTCGAGAACGTCGCCCGGAGCGCGCCGGTCCCGGCCCTGGTGCTGGTGCTGCTGGTGACGATGACGCTCTCGGACGTGATGAACAACGCCGCCACCGTGGCGGTGATGGCGCCGATCGCCTATGGCGCGGCGCGCGCGCTCGAGGTCAATCCGGACGCCTTCTTCATGGCCGTGGCGATCGGCGGCTCCTGCGCCTTCCTCACGCCGATCGGCCACCAGAACAACACGCTGATCCTCGGCCCCGGCGGCTTCCGCTTCGGCGATTACTGGCGGCTCGGCCTGCCGATCGAGATCCTCGTCACGCTCGTCGGCATCCCGATGATCCTGCTGGTCTGGGGGCTCTGATACCAGCGGCCCTTCCGATTGACCGATCCTGAGGCTGACCCTCCGGGCAGGGGTGTGCGGGCCGCAGAGCGAGGGGGGTGCAGTTTCACCACCGGTCGGGGATCGGGGCGCGTCGGCCCTGGACGGTGCGCTTGCGCGCCGGCCCCCGGCAGGGCCGGCGCGG
>NZ_DAIUBO010000317.1:0-3763 GCF_036846665.1 Amaricoccus sp.
ACCCCCCTCGGCCTCCGCGCTCGCGCGCGTCCCTCCGACGAACCGGCGCGAGGCAATGCCTCGCCTTTGCCGGTTCGCGGCGTCCGAGGCCGATCGATCCGCCCGGAGACCGCCTGATACACGATCCGCTTCAGCTCGCCGCGCTTCTCATTACCGGCCCGGACAGCGGCTTGCGCCGCCTCCGGCGCGGAACTACCCTCCCGACGCGTCAATTCCGGGTCGAGATTGCGGGGGTCGTGAGGAATGCTGGAGGGTCGCAGAATCCTGCTCATCATCGCCGGCGGGATCGCGGCCTACAAATGCCTCGAACTGATCCGTCTGCTGCGCAAGGCCGGCGCCGCGGTCACGCCGGTCCTGACCGCCGCCGGCGCCGAATTCGTGACGCCGCTCAGCGTTTCCGCGCTGGCGGGCGAGCCGGTGCACGACGCGCTCTTCGACCTGACGGCGGAAGCCGAGATGGGCCATATCGAGCTGTCGCGCAGCGCGGATCTGGTGGTGGTGGCGCCGGCGACGGCCGATCTGATGGCGCGGCTGGCGACGGGGGGCGCCAACGACCTGGCGAGCACGCTCCTGCTCGCCACGGACAAGCGCGTGCTGCTCGCGCCCGCGATGAACGTGCGCATGTGGCTCCATCCCGCGACCCGGCGCAACCTGGCGACGCTGGCGGCGGACGGCGTGCTGACCGTCGGGCCGGAGGAGGGCGAGATGGCCTGCGGCGAATACGGGCCGGGGCGCATGGCCGAGCCCGCGGCGATCCTCGCCGCGATCGAGGCCGCCTTCGGCGGGGCCGGGCCGCTCGCCGGACGGCACGCCCTGGTGACCTCCGGGCCGACCCATGAGGCGATCGACCCGGTGCGCTACATCGCCAACCGCTCCTCGGGCCGGCAGGGCAGCGCCATCGCGGAGGCGCTCGCGGCGCGGGGGGCGCGCGTGACCTTCGTCACCGGCCCCGCCTCGGCGCCCGCGCCCTCGGGCTGCTCGGTCGTCGCGGTGCAGAGTGCCGCCGAGATGCTCGCGGCCGTCGAGGCGGCGCTGCCCGCCGATGTCGCGGTCTTCGCGGCGGCGGTCGCGGACTGGCGCGTCGCCACGCCCTCGAGCTCCAAGATCAAGAAGCAGGCCGGCGGCGGGGCGCAGACCCTCGAGCTCGCCGAGAACCCCGACATCCTGCGCCATGTGGCGAGGCTCCCGACGGGGCGGCCGCGGCTCGTAATCGGCTTCGCCGCGGAGACCGACGACGTCGTCGACAATGCGACCGCAAAGCGGCTGCGCAAGGGCTGCGACTGGCTCCTCGCCAATGACGTGAATCCCTCGACCGGCATCATGGGCGGCAGCGAGAACGCGGTGACGCTGATCACCGCCGACGGCGCGGAGGCCTGGCCGCGCATGTCCAAGCGGGCGACGGCGGAGGCGCTGGCGGACCGCATCGCGGAGGCGCTGGCATGACCGAGCTCGAGGTCGGGGTGCGCAGCCTCGAGGGCCGCGACCCGGCGCTGCCACTCCCGGCATACGAGAGCGAGGGCGCGGCGGGGATGGATATCTGCGCCAACCTGCCGGCCGACCGCCGCGCGGACGGCGTGACGCTTCCGCCCGGCGCCCGCCTGCTGGTGCCGACCGGGCTCGCCTTCGAGATCCCCCCCGGCCACGAGATCCAGATCCGCCCGCGCTCCGGCCTCGCCCTGCGCGACGGCATCACCGTGCTGAACGCGCCGGGCACCATCGACAGCGACTACCGCGGCGAGATCGGCGTGATCGTGATCAACCATGGGCATCGCCCGGTGACGATCGCCCATGGCGCGCGGGTGGCCCAGATCGTGCTCGCGCCGGTCACCCGCATCCGCTGGCGCGAGACCAAGGCGCTGGCCGAGAGCCGCCGCGGCGCAGGCGGCTTCGGCTCCACCGGCGCGCAAGGCGGATCGGGCCGCGTGCCGGCATCCCGATGCTGAGGCCGGCAGGACGGGCGAACCCCCGATCGATGGCAAACCGATCGGCCTGCCGCGAGGCTTCGATGGGCGAATCGAAACCCGTGAGGCCGGGATCCGCAAGCGATGGGGACCGGTCGTGAGCCTGTCGCCGGAAGAACTCGACCGCTACGCCCGCCACATCGTGCTCCACGAGGTCGGCGGCACCGGACAGCGGCGGCTCGGCGCCGCGCGCCTCCTCGTCGTGGGCGCCGGCGGGCTGGGCAGCGCGGCGCTGCTCTACCTCGCCGCCGCCGGGGTCGGGACGCTCACGATCGTCGACGACGACACGGTCGCACTCTCCAACCTTCAGCGCCAGGTCCTGCACGGCACCGCCGATATCGGCCGGCCGAAGGTCGAGAGCGCGCGCGACGCGCTGCGGCGCCTGAACCCGCATGTGGCGGTGGAGACCCACCGGCTGCGGCTCGACGCGGCCAATGCCCCGGCGCTGGTGCGGGGCTGCGACCTCGTGCTCGACGGCTGCGACAATTTCGCGACGCGCTACGCGGTCAATGCCGCCTGCGCCGCGGCCGGCGTGCCGCTCCTCGCCGCGGCGATGAGCCAGTGGGAAGGGCAGATCAGCCTATACGATCCCGCGCGGGGCGGCCCCTGCTACGCCTGCGTCTTTCCCGAAGCCCCCGCCGCCGGGCTGGCGCCGAGCTGCGCCGAGGCGGGCGTGATCGGCGCGCTGCCCGGGGTCATGGGCTCGATGATGGCGCTCGAAGCCGTCAAGCAGATCGCCCGCGCCGGCGAGGGGCTGCGCGGCGCGATGCTGATCTACGACGGGCTCCATGCCGAGACGCGGCGCATCGCGCTCGCGCGCCGGCCCGACTGCCCGGTCTGCAAGGCGCAGGATCCGTGACGACGGGACTTCAAAACCCCGCGGCGCCGCGCTACATTCCGCATCGGCGGGTTCTGGTCTTCGCGTGCGGGGCCAATATCCTAGTGGCCTTAATGATTCTTGAGGGAGCTGGCTCTGTGACTGGCCCTGGCCTATCGCATCCGGTGCCCACCTGGTTTACCAGGCTCTCAAGGATTTCGCGTCTCCACGGTCGCTCCGGGCCCGCCGCTTGCCGGAGCTGAGCGATCTCGCCGCGGTCAAGCGCGCCGCGCGCGCCGAGGCCTATGCGCGCCGCGAGAGGATTCACGCGGGCGCGGCCGGGGCGGCACGCCTCGCGGCGGCCCATGCGCTCGGCGAGGTGGCGCATTTGCGCGGCGTCGAGCGCATCTCCGGATACCTGCCGATCCGCTCGGAGATCGATCCGCGGCCGCTGATGCGCGCCTTCCTCGGGCTCGACTTCCAGGTCTGCGTGCCGGTGATCGAGCACCGCGGCCAGCCGCTGCGCTTCCGGGCCTGGGCGCCGGCCGCGCCGATTCTGCGCGGCCATCACGGCATCGACGTTCCCGCCGAGGGCGCCTGGTTCGACCCGGAATTCCTCGTCGTGCCGCTGCTCGCCTTCGACGCCCGCGGCCACCGGCTCGGCTATGGCGGCGGCTATTACGACCGCACCATCGCGCATCTGCGCGAATCGGGCGAGGTCCGCGCGGTCGGCATCGCCTATGCCGGGCAGGAGATCGAGGCGGTTCCGGACGGCGACAACGACATGCGGCTCGACGCCATCGTCACCGAGCGCGGGATCGTCTGGCCGAAGTGATTCCGGCGCCCCTTCCGCCCGAACGACGTCGCCGCCCCCTGGACCAGGCCCCGGGCCGGTGAAAAGGCCGCGCCCCGCGCGGCCCGCGAAGCATCCCCCCGGACCGAGAAGGCGAGGCGCCGGTGGCGCCTTGCCCGGTCCGGTCGCCCG
>NZ_DAIUBO010000318.1:0-3687 GCF_036846665.1 Amaricoccus sp.
GTGCTTCCTTCCATTCCGACGAATGGATCGCACCATCAAACCGTGGGATCAAACACCTAGCCCGGCAACCGGTACGGGACGAGCCGCCGCAAAACTGCTGGTCGATCACCCGGATTTGGTCTCAGACCGGATCCTTGTGAATGATGACGTCGGAATTCGGCACGGCATCGAGCAATGCGTGGCGGACGCCTGCCCCGATCTCGTGCGCCGCGTAGAGCGATTGCGCGCCGTCGAGTTCGAGATGGACCTGGATGAAGACCCGCGTGCCCGCCGTGCGGGTCTTGAGGTCGTGGAAGCCGATGACACCGGGATGGGCGGCGACGATGCCCGCGATCTTCTCGATCAGCTCGGGATCGGCGCGGCGATCCATCAGCGCGTCCCAGGCGGCGCTTCCGATGCGGCGCGCGCCGAGGACCAGCACGGCGCAGGCCGCGAGGGCCACGACCGGATCGAGCCAGTGCACGCCGAAGCGTGCCGAGGCGACGATCGCCAGAATCGCGCCCGCCGCGGGCAGGAGATCGGAGAGATAATGCAGCCGGTCAGCGGCGACGATGCGCGAGCCGGTGCGCGCCGCCACCCGACCCTGCCAGAGGATCAGCGCCAGCGTCACCGCCATCGAGAGGCCCATCACCGCCAGGCCGGTGGCCTCGGCCTCGAGCGGCTGGGGATGCGCGAATCGGCCGATCGCCTTCCAGCCGATCGCGGCCGCCGAGACCGCGACGAGGCTGGCCTGGCCGAGTGCCACCAGGTCCTCGACCGAGGAATGGCCGAAGGAATGGTCTTCGTCTGGTGGCTTGGCCGCATAGACGATGCCCGCCAGCCCCGCCGCTGAGGCGATGAGGTCGAGGGCGGAATCGGCCAGCGACGCGGCGATGGAGAGCGCGCCGGTGGCGGCGAGCGCCCAGAGCTTCAGCCCGACCAGCACGACGGCCACCGCCACCGATGCCAGCCCGGCCGAGAGATTCATTCGAAACGAGCGGTCCAATCTCGCGTCTTCACCGAAGCCGGGCAATGCCTTCGTCCCGAGTCGGCCCGATTTGATCAGACCTCGCGGCCAAAGACCAGCCGTCCGGTCGGCGCGCCCTCTGCGGGAAACAATCGGAACCGATCGGGCCCGGACATGCAGCGCAGTCTTCACCAAGGCGCCGCGGCGCGGGGCGGGCTGTATCGGCGGTTTTTCGCCGAGAACATGCAATCCCTGCTATCTTTGCGCGATCCATACTTGGCTTTCGGGTCAATCCAGAGGGTGATTACAGCATTCTTGGAAAATCTTCGGCAATCTGTTGGATTCATACCTTGTCAACTGACGGCCCGGCAAATAAACTGAGTGTTGAGCCCGGAATGAGAGCAGTCGGGACGGGCGGCCAACATGACTGCCATAGGAAGAAAGGCCGGCCATAGTGCATGCAGCACTTGCCGGAAAGGGGTGCAATGACTGAAGATCAGACGATAAGCCGCGGGGAATTGCTGGCGCTGACGGCGGAGATCGTATCGTCGCATGTGGCCAACAACAGTGTCGTGCAGAGCGACATGCCCGATCTCATCCAGTCGGTCTTTTCCAAGCTGAGCGATCTGGCGAGCGGCGAGGATGCGGCCTCGGTCGAACTGTCTCCGGCCGTTCCGGTCAAGAAATCGATCACGGACGACTACATCGTCTGTCTCGAGGACGGCAAGAAGCTCAAGATGCTCAAGCGGCATCTGATGACCGCCTACGGCATGACGCCGGAGGACTACCGGGCGAAATGGGGCCTCAAGCCCGATTACCCGATGGTCGCGCCGAACTACGCGCTAAAGCGTCAGGAACTGGCCAAGAAGATCGGTCTCGGGCGCAAGCCGGGCAGCAAGTCCTCCAAGCGATAGGCGCCACGCTTGCGCCTTCGGGCGCGTGCCGATAATCCGTCGCGTGCGGGCGAGCGTCCGCGCGCTCCTGCCTGTTGGCGACGGAACCGGATCGAATCGATGGCAAAACCCAAGGTCTTCGTGAAGACCTACGGCTGTCAAATGAACGTCTATGACAGCCAGCGCATGGAATCGGCGCTGGCCGCGGAGGGCTATGCCGCGACCGGATCGGCCGAGGGCGCGGATCTCATCCTGCTCAACACCTGCCACATCCGCGAGAAGGCGGCGGAGAAGGTATATTCCGAACTGGGCCGGCTGCGGGCGCTGAAGGCGCAGCGGCCCGGGCTGCGCATCGGGGTGGCGGGATGCGTCGCCCAGGCGGAAGGCGCGGAGATCCTCGAGCGCGCCCCGGTCGTCGACCTGGTGGTGGGGCCGCAGGCCTATCACCGGCTGCCGGCGATGCTCGAAGCGGTGGCGGCGGGCGCGCGCCCGGTCGAGACGGACTTCCCCCCCGAGGACAAGTTCGAGCATCTCCCGCGAGAGGGTCGGCGGAGCGCGGTTTCGGCGTTCCTCACGGTCCAGGAGGGCTGCGACAAGTTCTGCGCCTTCTGCGTGGTGCCCTATACGCGCGGCGCGGAGGTCTCGCGGCCGGCGGAGCGGGTGGTCGACGAGGCGCGTTCGCTGGTGGCCCGCGGCGCCGCGGAGATCACGCTGCTCGGGCAGAACGTGAACGCCTATGCCGATCCCGCCGGCGCGACGCTGGCCGGGCTGATCGCAAGGCTGGCGCGGATCGACGGGCTCGAACGCATTCGCTACACCACCTCGCATCCCAACGACATGGGCGCGGATCTGATCGCCGCGCATGGCTGCGAGGCCAAGCTCATGCCCTATCTGCACCTGCCGGTGCAATCGGGCAGCGACCGGGTGCTCCGGGCGATGAACCGCCGTCACACCGCCGCAGCCTATCTCGACCTCATCGGGCGGATCCGCGAGGCTCGCCCCGACATCGCCATGTCGGGCGATTTCATCGTGGGCTTCCCCGGCGAGACCGAGGCGGATTTCGAGGCCACGCTCGATCTGGTGGCCGAGGTCGGCTATGCGCATGCCTATTCCTTCGCCTATTCCGCGCGCCCGGGCACGCCGGCTGCCGGCCGGCCCGAGGTCGATCCCGAGGTCAAGGCGGACCGGCTGGCGCGGCTGCAGGCGCGGCTGACCGCGCAGCAGCGGGACTTCCAGAACGGCCTGGTCGGGAAGCTGCTGCCGGTGCTGCTGGAGCGGCCCGGTCGCATGCCGGGGCAGGTCGCCGGCCGTTCGCCCTATCTCAACGCCGTGCACCTCGATGCCGGGGCCGATCGGATCGGCAGCGTCGTCGCGGCCAGGATCCTGTCGTCGGGGTCGAATTCGCTGCACGCCGCGCTGGCATACTGAGCCTCCACGCCGCTGCCATCCGGCGGGGCGACTGCACCGCCGGCCGGCAATCCGCCTGCGCCTGAGACGCATTCCGCCCGATCGACTCGGCTTGCCGGCATCGAATCGGCCCCGACGCGGCGGCCGATCTCGCGCTCCTGGCGCGCCTGCCGGGATGGTGTCCCGCAGCGGGACATGGTATATCATATTGTTATTGTGGTGAATTTCATGAGTCTGGTTGGTTGAGCCCTCCTTGTCGGCGCTACCCGCGTCGCCACGCCATTCCCGGTTCGGAACAGCCGGTGTCCGGTCCATGCAACCGGATCCCACATGATACGAGCGGCCCTTCTGCCTGACCTCAATCCGGAGCCTCGGGACAGGGAAATGGCGAGGCGCCGGTGGCGCGTCGCCCGGTCCGGTCGCCCGGAGGCGCAAGCCGCA
>NZ_DAIUBO010000319.1:0-3674 GCF_036846665.1 Amaricoccus sp.
GATCGGGCCGATGGCGGGCAGAGCGGGGGGCCCCGGGAGCGGGGCCAAACCGCGCAACCGGGCGGGCGCGCCGCCGCCCGGCGCCAGCCGCCGCAGGTCGGGGACATGGGTCGAGAAGGGAATCGCGGAATGCTGGCGCAGCGCCGCCATCTCCTCGAAGCTCGCGACCGGATCCTCGTAGTTGCGGATGTCGAAGGGCTCGATCTCGCGCAGGATGCGCCGGGCGGTGGTCAGGGACCATTGCATGTTGGAATCGAGCCGCAGCATCGCCCGCCGCCCGAGCCGCTCGCGCAGGAGCCGCACCGTGTCGATCTCGAGCAGCGGGTCGCCGAGGATCAGCTTGCCCTCGAACATCGTGGCGCCATGCTCCTCGGCCATGCGCTGGCAGTAATCGGCGACCGCCTCGGGCGTCATCTCGCCGCCCGCCTCGCCCTGCCGCGGCCGGAAGGAGAAATATTCGGTGAAGGCGATGTCCCGGCGCACGGCGCCGCCGAGCAGCATGTGGAGCGGCAGGCCGAATTCCTTGCCGCGGATGTCCCAGAGCGCGATCTCGACCGCGCCGAAGGCGACCTGCGCCGCGTTCTCGCCGGTATTGGCCGTGATCTGCCAGGCCGGCACGCACCGGCTCTCGCAATCGGCGAGGTCGAGCGGATCGGCCCCGATCAGCGCCGGCGCGATCTCGGCCTTGATCAGCTCGCCGAAATGCCACCAGGGCGCCTCGCCGAGCCCGGTGATCCCGGCATCGGTCTCGACCTCGATCACCGATTTCGACGCGCCGGGATAGAGCCCGGCGGTCCACCAGAACGGCGCGTCGAACGGCACGTTGACATGGGTGACACGGATCGCGGTGATCTTCATGCGCGCCCCTCGCTGCTCTCACCCATCCGTCGGCGCCGGCGCCGCGCCCCGGCGCCGGCTCAATGCCAGGCGTCCTCCACCCCCGCCTTGCGCCGTGCCACGAAATCGTCCAGCGCCTCCCGGATCCCCTCGTCGAGCGGCGGCGGCGCATAGGCCGCGAGCATCGCCTTCCAGCGCGCATTGGCGCGGGTCGCGGCATCGAGCGCGCCCTTCTCGCTCCAGGTCTCCCAGGGGTCGTTGTCGGCCAGATCCGATTCCCAATAGGCGGTCTCGTAATGGCGGATCGTGTGCTGGCAGCCGAAGAAATGGCCCCCCGGCCCCACCTCGGCCTCGGCGTCGAAGGCGAGGTCCTCCTCGGTCACCGCCACGCCCCGCACATAGGTGTGCAGCGCACCGCAGAAATCCACGTCGAGCACGAATTTCTCGTAGGACATCGACAGGAGCCCGTCGAGGAAGCCCGCGGAATGCAGCAGGAAATTCGCGCCGCAATGGATGGCGGCGAGCATGGAATTGACCGATTCGCTCATCGCCTGGGCGTCCGGCAGCTTCGAGGTGGTGAAGCTCCCCGAGCAGCGCAGCGGCAGGCCGAGCCGGCGGGCGAGCTGGCCCACCACCAGCGAGCCCGCCGCCGGCTCCGGGGTGCCGAAGGTCGGCGAGCCCGAGCGCAGGGCCGTCGAGGAGAGGAAATTGCCGTAGATCACCGGCGCCCCGGGGCGGACCAGCTGGGTCAGCGCGCAGCCGACCATGGTCTCGGCATGGGCCTGGGCGATGGCGCCGGCATTGGTCACCGGGCCCATGGCGCCGCCCAGGATGAAGGGCACGATCACGCTGCCCTGGTTGGCGGCGGCATATTCGCGGATGCCGCCGGTCATCGTCCCGTCCCAGACCAGCGGCGAATTGACGTTGAAATTGCCCATGATGGTGCAATTCGCATCGACGAAATCGGCGCCGAAGACACGCCGGCACATCTCGACCGAATCCGCCGCGCGCTCCGGCGCGGTCACCGAGCCGAGCAGCGCCTTGTCGCTGAGCGTCAGATGCGCCAGCACCATGTCGAGATGGCGCTTGTTCACCGGCACGTCCACCGGCTCGCAGACCGTGCCCCCCGAATGGTGCAGCCAGGGCGCCATATAGGCGAGCCGCACGAAGTTCCGGAAATCCTCGAGCGTGCCGTAGCGCCGGCCCCGGTCGAGATCCATCACGAAGGGCGAGCCATAGGCCGGCGCCATCACCGTGTTCCGCCCGCCGATCACGACGTTATGCGCCGGATTGCGCGCGTGCTGGACGAATTCGGCCGGGGCGCTGCCGAGCAGCGCGCGGATCATCCCCGGCTCGAAGCGCGCCCGGTCGCCGTCGAAATCCGCGCCGGCCGCGGCGAAGAGCCGCCGGGTCTCGGGATCGTTGCGGAACTCGATGCCGACCTCCGCGAGGATCCGCTCGGCGGTCGCCTCGATGCGGGCGAGCGCCTCCTCATCGAGGATCGCATAGGGCGGGATCGCCCGGGTGATATAGGCCGGGGCGGCGATCGTGCGGCGCGCGCGCGTCTCGCGGCGCCTGGACCCCGCCCGGGCCCGCTCCTCGCCGATGGTTCCGCTTTCCACGCCCTTCCCCGAGCCTCCCACCGGATTCGCCAGGGCCCCAGTCTAGGGCGAGGAAACCGCGCCGGGGCAGTAGGATTCGATTTGCGCCTGTCATAAGCTCCCTTGATGACCACCCTGCGCCGCCTGCTCCCCTCCATCGACCATCTCGAGGCCTTCGACCTCGCGGGCCGCCTCGGCTCCTTCGGCAAGGCCGCCCAGGAGCTCCGCATCAGCCAGGCGGCGATCAGCTATGCCATCCGGGAACTGGAGACCGACCTCGGGACCCGCCTCTTCGTGCGCAGCCGCCTCGGCGTGACCCTGACCGAGGCGGGTCGCGGGTTCCACCGCGAGATCGCCCCGGCCCTCGCGCATATCCGGAACTGCGCCGAGCAGATGCGCCGGCGCGAATCCTCCGAGGCGGTCTCGCTCTCGGTCTCGACCGCCTTCGCCACCTGGTGGGTCCTGCCGCGGCTCGGCGCGCTGCGCGCCGACCTACCCGATCTCGACCTGCGCGTGCAGACCACCGACCGGGATCTCGACCTGCGCGCCGAGCGGCTGTCGCTCGGCATCCGCTACGGCACAGGCGTGCTCGATCACTACGAGACCGCCCCGCTCGCCCCCGAGGTCATCCACGCGGTCGCGAGCCCGGAATTCATCGCCGGGCTCGCGGCGGATGTCGCCACGCCCGCGGACATCCCGCCCTTGCGGCTCATCCATCTCGACGAGCCGCACCGGGCCTGCCCGACCTGGGCATCCTGGTTCGCCGCCTTCGGCCTGCCCTATGAGGACCGCGGCCAGGGCCTGCGGGTGAACGACTACGCTCTCGCGGTGCTCGCCGCGCTCGACGGGCAGGGCGTGGTGCTGGGCTGGGCCCATCTCCTCGACCCGCTGCTCGCGAGCGGCCGTCTCGTCCCCATCGTGCCGCAGGCCTGGCGGACCGGGGTCGATTTCATGCTGGTCTGGCACGGCGAGCCGGGCCCCGAAACCGCCCGCGTCCGCGACTGGCTCGTCGAGCACGGCCATTTCCCCCGCCGCCGCGCGACCAAGCCGACCACGAAAGGTCCCCGGACGCACCGGCCCGATTCCGCCTGAGCCCAGCGTCGCCATCCGGTCCGGCGGGCAGCGCCCGCCCCGCCCCGTCACGCCAATGGCTGTGCCTCCGGACGACCCCGGGCCATCCCCTCCCCCCCGGCCCGGCGCCTGCCCCATTTTTTTGGCCGGGCGCCCCGGGGAGAA
>NZ_DAIUBO010000320.1:0-3646 GCF_036846665.1 Amaricoccus sp.
AGCACCGGGAACAACATCACGGCGGTCACGCTGACCGACCTCCGCGTGATCCAGTCGGCGAGCTCGTGGGTGACGAGTAGCAGCCCGTTCGTGACGGTCGCGTTCCCCGAGATTCTGCCGAACGCCGACTATGACGTCGCGGTCGAGGTGGAGAGCGCAACCGACGTGGCGGCCGTTGGCGCGGTGCAGGCATACGACCGCGCCCGGAACGGCTTCAAGATCCGGATGACCGGCAGCGCCGACAACGTCGTTCTGCGCTGGACGCTTCTCAACCCCCGTTACCAGTGAGGCGGCGATGAACATCATGCACATGAACGAGGGCGCGAAGGCAGCCTTCGAACTCGACGACTGCACCCTAATCCTCGGCAATCTTCTGATCGACCTGGGCGAAGAACAGGAGGACACCGAGCGCGTCCTTTCGGTCTTCACCGATGGCGACGGCCAGTTGAGCTTCGAGGGCGACGTTTACGCGGCCGTCATCATCATTCCACCTCGCCGATATGCCGACGAGGAGATCACCGAAACGGTGGGGGGTGAGGAAGTCACCCAGACCGTCTCGGTGCCGCAGCCATGCCAGGCCGAGGCCGTGACGCTGCAACTGTGGGCGCTGCCCGAAAACCCTGCAACCCCTGAAGACGAGGAGTAAATCCTGATGACCGTCACGATTTCGATGCCGGATGCCCTGCGGCAGTCCGTTGAGGCCGCCTCGGGCGGCGTGAACACCGTCCTTTACGACAGCAAGGGCTATCCCTCGATCATGTGCGTGGTGCCGCGCTTCAATATCGAGGACATCGACCCGGCGCTGGGGACCGGCACCCATCCCGCCTTCCTCGTCGGCGGCATCCAGAAGAGCGAGATTTTCGTGGGCAAGTATCTCGCCCGCATCCATGACAATCACGCCCTGTCGCTGCCCGGCCAAGACCCCAGCGCGTCGATCAACTTCGACAACGCGAACGCACGCTGCTCGGCGAAGGGGCCGGGCTGGCACATGATGACCAATGCCGAATGGTCGGCGGTCGCCCTGTGGTGCTGGAAGAACGGCTTCATGCCGCGCGGCAACACCAACTACGGCCGCGACCATGCGCAGACCTACGAGACCGGCCGCCGGCAGGATGGCCTTGCGCCCGGCCTCGCCGAAGGCACCGCGCGCACGCTGACCGGCTCCGGCCCGGTAAGCTGGTATCACGACAACACGCCGGCGGGCATCACCGACCTCTGCGGCAATGTCTGGGAATGGGTGCGCGGCATGCGCATGGTCAACGGCGAAATCCAGATCATTCCCGACAACAATGCGGCCGAGACGGACGCTGATCATAGCGCCGCAAGCCCGCTGTGGAAGGCGATCCTGCAGAACGGCAATCTGGTCAATCCCGGCACGGCGAACACGCTGAAGTGGAACGCAACCGGCGTCGACGGGGCCGGCAACCCGCAGCTTGCGACCTCGGTGACGAGCCAGTCGAACGGCGAAACGGCTGCGAGCCAGTTGTATAAGGACTTGACCGCCGCCGGCGGCGTCACCGTCCCGAACATCCTCAAGGTGCTGGGCCTCTTCCCGCATGCGACCAGCATCGACCGCGGCTATCTTTACCTGCGGAATCTGGACGAGCGCCTGCCGCTCCGTGGGGGCTACTGGTACAACGGCGTCACTGCTGGGGTGTTCTCCCTCTACTTGAACATCGCCCGCTCGACCTCGAGTACGACTATCGGCTTCCGGCCCGCTTTCGTCCTCTGAAATCTGGCCGCCTGACAATCTGCCGGGCGGGCGATAGCCCGTCCGTCATCCACCTGTAATAGCTGCGGAGCCTGATTTGGACGATCTGAAAATTCGTCGGAAGTGCGAAGACATGATCGCCTATGGATATGTGGTTTTAAGGCAGTTTCCCAAAGCCGAACGCCACGTTCTTAATCAGGAAATCCGCAGCACCATGTGGTCGCTTCTCCGACTGATCATCATCTGCAATCGGAGATACTTCAAAAAGACCACAATGCAGGACTTGGACGCCGAGCTTGATCTGTTGCGAAGCCAGATCAGGATTGCCCAGCGCCTCGGTTATCTGTCGTTCAACAGCTACGAAGTCTGGACCCGTCATCTGGACGAAATCGGGCGCATGATCGGCGGATGGTTCAAGAGCTTGCAGGAAAAGGGACGCGGGTAAAGTGGTTTGAGCGCCTGCCGATCCGTGGGGGCAACTGGAACAACGGCGTCAATGCTGGGGTGTTCTCCCTCAACTTGAACAACGCCCGCTCGAACACGAGTACGAATATCGGCTTCCGGCCCGCTCTCGGGGAAAGTCAGAAGTTGGGGCCTCACGGGGCCTCATCCCGCACACCCTCGAAAGGCCCCGCGTTCCTCGGCCAAGCGCCGAAAAACATGAACAGACCGGAGCGTTGCAGTAACCGCCTGCGCGCGGCGACCCTTCGCTCCGGTCGCCCTTACGATAGCGAGATGCCTTGGCGAAGACCTACACCGACCTGTTTTCGGGCCTGTCGAGTTTCGAGGCCCTACATCGCGCATGGGGCCGCGTCATTCGCGGGCGGCGGCATCAGACGGACGTCCTGCAATTCGAGCGGGATCTGGAATCGAACCTGATCGACATCCAGAACAGCCTCATATGGAAGACGTATCGCACCGGGCCGTATTACCATTTCCGGGTCTTCGAGCCGAAGGAGCGCGAGATTGCCGCGCTTCCGCTCAAGGACCGCGTCGTGCAGCATGCGCTTATCGAGGCTATCGAGCCGATCTGGACGTGCCGGTTCATTTCCGACAGCTATGCGTGCCAGACCGGAAAAGGGATGCACGCCGGCGCTGACCGGGCGCAGACGTTCCTTCGGGCGACGCTGCGCGAGCATGGCGCCATCTATGTGCTGAAGGCGGACATCGCGCGCTTCTTTCCGAGCGTCTGCCACGATGCGCTCAAGAGGATGATCGCGCGCCGGGTGGCCTGCAAGGACACGCTCTGGCTGATCGACAGCATCATCGACAGCGTCGCCGAGCCGGGCGCCACGTTGCCGCGCGGGATACCGATCGGCAATCTGACGTCGCAGATTTTCGCGAACATCTACCTCCATGAACTCGACGAGTTCGTGAAGCACGAACTGCGCGAACGGCGATATGTGCGCTACATGGATGATTTCGCGATCATCGGCGCGGACAAGGAGCATCTGCACCGGGTCCGCGTCGCGGTCGACGACTTTCTCTATGCGCATCTCGGGCTGCGTCTCAACCGGAAGACTCAAGTCTTTCCGGTCTCGGCGACGAACGGCCGGGCGCTCGACTTCCTCGGCTATCGCATCTGGCCGACGCATCGGAAGATCAGGAAGGACAGCGCCGGACGGATACGCCGGAAAATGAAGCGCATGGCGCGCCAGTATCACGAGGGCAAGATCACCCTCGACCAGGTCCGGCAGGTCGTGATGAGTTGGGTCGGTCACGCCGGTCACGCGAGCACTTACACGCTGCGCAGCCGAATCCTCGGCGACGCGGTCTTCATTCCCCCGCCTTCGGGGTCGTCCGCTTCTCGCCGCAGGAAGGCGAAGGACGGCGAACCCTCGGCCTAAACCACAACCACCGCCAGCCGGCCCTCGGGCCATACAGAAAGGAGAGCCAGATGGCTTCTGTATCCTTCCACCACGGCACGCGCGTCTT
>NZ_DAIUBO010000321.1:0-3646 GCF_036846665.1 Amaricoccus sp.
GTGACCTGATGCCTAAAACCGCGTTTCCTTCCCGAGCTAGGACGTTATCGCTGACGACGCAAGCGGGCTTTCCGTAGATCCGCATCAGCGCATCCAGCATCTCGGGCTACACGGGCGCCCGAGATGCTGGTGTCGGCGATCAGGCACAGGTTCTCCCTGCAGCAATCGTCGATCACCGCCAGAATGCGGAACTTGCGCGAGGCGCCAAAGCTGTCGGCCAAAAAGTCGAGCGACCAGCGGGCGTTGGGATGCGCCGCCTCCGGCATCGGCGTGCGTGACCCACGGGCCCGCTTGCGCCCGCGCCGTCGCTTCACCGACAGTCCCTCCTCTCGGTAGAGCCGATAGAGCTTCTTGTGGTTCATGATCATTCCCTTGCGCTCGAGCAGAATGCCGATCCGGCGATAACCGAACCGGCGCCGCTTCCCGGCGATCTCCTTCACCTCCTCGCGGATCTCTGGACAGTCCGGCGGGCGAGTGCGCCGGACCGTCTTGGGATCGACACCGACAAGCTGGCAGGCCCGCCTCCTGCTCCTTGAGCATCCCGATTATCTGCGTCTCGGTGAAACGGCTTTTCCTCATTTGTCTGCTCCTTCGCGGTTCAGCAGACTCTACATCGGACTGAGGGATCTCGCGGGGGACAGGTCACTTGGCGTATCTCGAACACGCTGGAGCAAACTTCTGCGTCGAGGTGCTGAACGAGGCGATCCACAAGTTCGGCCGGCCCGAGATCGTGAACACAGATAGTCATACGGGTGATATCAGTTCCGGGATGGTTGTAAGCGCCGTGTTGACCCCACCTTCCTGCTGAACTTGTAAGCTGCGATGCGCCCCCGTGTGGAGATTCGCACGGGAGGCGTCAGTGGGTGTCCATCGGGAGCGCAGCATGGAGGCCGCTGGGTTTGTGGAGCTGCTGGCGGCGCCTGCAGCCAAGCGTCGATGGTCTGACGAGGCGAAGGGCCGGATGGTGGCGGAGACGCTTGTGCAAGGACCCGTTCACCGGGACGGTCTTCGTGTTCAAGGCCAGGAAGGCGGATCGTCTGAAACTGCTCTACTGGGACGGCACGGGTCTGATGATGGCTTACAAGCGGCTGGAAGAACACAGCTTCACCTGGCCCGCCGTCAAGGACGGGCTGATGCTGATGAACCATGCCGAGTTCGAGGCGCTGTTTGCAGGGCTCGACTGACGGCGGGTTCGGGCCATCGGGGCGAGGGCTCCCGAAGCGGTGGAATGACGTGATCTGCCCTGCGGCAGGATGACTCGGTCTGTGCTTTCGGAGGGCATCGGAAAGGCCGAGGTGGTAGACCCACGCCATGCCGAAGGCCACTGATCTGCTTGAAGAAATTGCTGCGCTGAAGGCGATGCTGATCGCCGCAGACGCGCGCGACCAGCGCAAGGACGAACGGATCGCGCGGCTGGAAAAGCTGATCGCGGCCTTCAAGCAGGCGGCCTTCGGACGACGATCGGAGAAGAGCGATTCGGACCAGTTCGAACTGGCGCTGGAAGATCTGGAAACGGCCATGGCCGTGATCCATGCCGAAGAGGACGCCGAGGATCGGGCGACCAAGGGCCCCGTGAAACCGCGTGCTGCCAATCGCGGATCGCTGCCGAAACACCTGCCGCACAACGAAGAGATCATTGAGCCGGGCGGCCTGACCTGCGCCTGCAGCGGCTCTCTGCACTGTATCGGCGAGGACGTCTCGGAACGGCTCGATATCGTCCCCGCCCAGTTCCGCGTCATCGTGACTCGCCGACCGAAGTATGCCTGCCGGTCTTGCACCGACTGCGTGGCCCAAACCCCCGCACCGGCGCGGCTGATCCCGGGAGGGATGCCCACCGAGGCCACAGTCGCCCATGTGATGGTTAGCAAGTATGACGATCACCTGCCGCTCTACCGCCAGGCCCAGATCTACAGCCGTCAGGGCGTCGATCTCGACCGCTCCACCCTTGCCGATTGGGTGGGCCGCGCCGACTTCGAACTCCGCCCAGTCCATGAGGCGTTGATGGCGGATCTGAAGCGGTCAACCATCAACGCCTCATGGACGAGAGACGCGCCCAGGTCCTCGATCCGGGGGCACGGAAGACGAAGACCGGATACCTCTGGGCGCTGGCCCGCGACGACCGACCTTGGGCGGACCTCACCACCGGGTGTGGTCTTCACTTGTGCCCCCGGTTGTGGCGGGCAGTATGCCGAGCGGATATTGCATGGCTTTGACGGCATCCTGCAGGTGGATGGATATGCCGGATACAACAGCCTGATCGCTGCGGACATAATCGGTCCGGGCATCCATCTCGCCTATTGCTGGGCCCATGCCCGCCGCAAGCTGATCGAGATCACCCGCACCGGTGCCGTACCGATTGACGAGGAGGGCGTGGCCCTCATCCGCGATCTCTACGCCACCGAGGCCGAAATTCGCGGCAGTGACCCCGTCACCCGACTGGCCGTCTGGCAGGATCTCTCCGCCCCGATCATCGCTCGCATCGACGACTGGCTGGCCCACCTCCGTGCCCGTGCGTCGGCAAAATCGCCCTTGGGCGAGGCGCTCGCCTACATCGCCATGAACCGCAAGAATGCTCTCTTCGCGGGCCACGACGCCGGAGCCGAGAACTGGGCCGTCATCGCCTCGTTGACCGAGACCTGCAAAATGAACAGTATCGATCCCGACGCCTGGCTGTCCGCCATGCTCACAGCTATCGTCCAAGGCCACAAGCAGAGCCAGATCCACGATCTGCTCCCGTGGAATTACGCCATCACCGTGTGATCGGGACACCGCTTACGGATGGTTGGACTCAAACATCGATCGACTATTCGCTGGCTGGTGCCGCATGGTTTCCCGGCGCGATCTGACTCTCACTCCGATCGACCTGACACGTGTCTTTCCCTAGACCTGTCGATCATCCGGGAACGTCTTGCGGCCAGCTTGTCTCAGTGATGCTGCCGTGACCCAAGAAGGGCCTGATCATCCGGTCTCATGGTTGTCCTTTCCCTGCATTCGTTGAGGCGATGCTTGTTCTCTTGCCGCAGGGCAGGATGAGAAAATGGTCGAAAACCAAGAAACACCTCACGTCGTCGGAGGCGCAGACAGACACCCACAAGGATTTACATGCTGCTGCTGTCGTAGACCAATACGACCATGTGCTCGGCACCGAGTGCTTTCCCACGACCCGTGATGGCTATCGCTTGATGTTGATCTGGGTGCGGTTTTTCGGGAATCTGCAATGCGTCGGCATCGAATGTTCCGGCAGCTATGGCGCAGGGTTGCTGCGCTATTTGCAGACAGCTGGCGTTGAAGTTCTGGAGGTGGTCACTGCCCCCGACAAACACGAGCGCCGTCGTCGCGGGAAGAACAGCGACTTCGATGCAGCAAGTGCGGGCCGATGCCGCCTTTGCCGAACGGTGCAGTATCACACCTAGGAGCCGTGACGGTATGGTCGAAAGCCCATGTTCAAGTGGTTTGCCGAAAGACAGCCGTTCCGGCGCGCCTCACTTGGGCGACATCTTCAGCGCCGTACTGATCGCACTAACAGAGACGCCGTTCGCTCGTTTCCAGACGATCTGATGGCGCTCCTGATCAGTCAGTCTGCGACGGTGCCCCATGTGAAGTATACGTTCCTATTTCTTGCCAACTTCGTACAAGCCCGCCTTCT
>NZ_DAIUBO010000322.1:0-3640 GCF_036846665.1 Amaricoccus sp.
CGGTGCTGCCCTCGGGGTCGGAGGATTTCGCCCGCGCCCGCGCAGCCCTTTCGGGCGAATGGCCGAAGCCCGCGGTCTTCGTCGGCTCGGGCGGCTCGATCCCGGTGGTGGGGCATTTCCAGCGCATCCTCGGCATGGACGCGCTGATGATCGGCTTCGGCCAGGCCGATGACGCGATCCATTCGCCGAACGAGAAATACGATCTCGCGAGTTTCCGGAAGGGCGCGCGAAGCTGGGCGCGGGTGCTGGCCGCGCTCACGGGAAGCTGAGGGACCGGGGAAGGGGAGCGGCGCATGAGCTTGGAGGGAAAGACCGCGATCGTGACGGGTGGCGGGCGCGACACCGGGCCCGGCTGAGTGCGCCGCCGCGCGGCGGCGGGCGCGCGGGCTGAGGGATTCCTGCCCGCGCACCAGCTCGAACGGCATCCGAGTGAATAGATCGGTGGGGACACCCCGCCCCGGCGACAGCGAGGCACCGCCTCGCGCCGGTTCGTCGGGCGGTAGACGGGCGCGCGCGACTTCGTCTCCCGCCAGTTCCGAGAAGGGAAAGGCGCCGCCACGGGGACGGTCGCCGGTCCGAAGCGATCACTCGGTGATCGTATCCGATGGCAGCGGACGGCGCCTTCCGATCACCACCGGGCCAGTTCCGGCCGCCGCGACTGCGTGGCCGGCCCTCGGGCGGGCTATGAGCCCTGGTCGCCGGCTTCCTCGTCGGTCGCCTCGGCGATCTGGGCGACGGAGACGACGCGCTCGCCCGCGGCGGTGTTGAAGACCCGCACCCCGCCGGCGCCGCGCGAGCGGAAGGAGATGCCGGCGACGGGGCAGCGGATCGACTGGCCGGCATCGGTGGCGAGCATGATCTGGTCGTCGGGCTCGACCGGAAAGAGCGCCACGAGCGCGCCGCCGCGCAGGCCCTTGTCCATGGCCATCACCCCCTGGCCGCCGCGGCCGCGCAGCGGATAGTCGTGGCTCGAAGAGAGCTTGCCCGCGCCGTTCTCGGTGATGGTGAGCAGGAGATCCTCGGCCTCGGACATCTCGACATAGCGCTCCTGGCCGAGGCTGATGCTCTCGACCTCGGCCTCCTCCTCCGCAGCCTCGTCGGCGGCCTCGTCCTCCAGGGCGCCCGCCACCGCGCGGCGCATCTTGAGATAGGCGGCCCGTTCCGCCGGCGAGGCCTCGAAATGCCGGATGATCGCCATCGAGACGACCTCGTCGCCCGCGGCGAGGCGAATGCCGCGCACGCCGGTGGAATCGCGGCCCTTGAAGATGCGCACGTCAGGCACGGCGAAGCGGATCGCCTTGCCCGCCCGCGTGGTCAGCATGACGTCGTCCTCCTCCGAGCAGATCCGCGCATTGATCAGCCGCGTGTTCTCGGGGAGCTTCATCGCGATCTTGCCGTTGGATTTCACGTAGGTGAAATCGTCGAGCGCGTTGCGCCGCACGTCGCCCTGCGAGGTCGCGAACATGATCTGCAGGCTCGCCCATTCCTCCTCGGCCACGTCCACCGGCATGATCGCCGCGATCGAGGTGCCCGGAGCGATCGGCAGGATGTTCACGATCGCCTTGCCGCGCGCGTTGCGCCCGCCGAGCGGCAGCCGCCAGGTCTTGAGCTTGTAGACCATGCCGTCGGTGGTGAAGAACAGGAGCTGCGTGTGGGTATTGGCGACGAAGAGCGTGGTGACGAAATCCTCGTCCTTGGTCGCCATGCCCTGCGTGCCCTTGCCGCCGCGGCGCTGCGCGCGGTACTCGGTCAGCTGGGTGCGCTTGATGTAGCCGCCCTGCGTCACGGTGACGACCATGTCCTCGCGCTCGATGAGGTCCTCGTCGTCGAGATCGGCGTCCCATTCGACGATCTCCGAGCGGCGCGGCACGGCGAAGAGCTCGCGCACCTCGCGCAGCTCGTCGGCGATGATCGCGACGATCCGCGCGCGCGAGCGCAGGATGTCGAGATAATCGGTGATCCTGCCGGCGAGCTCGGCCAACTCGTCGGTCACCTCCTGCACCCCGAGCGCCGTCAGGCGCTGCAGCCGCAACTCGAGGATGGCGCGGGCCTGGGTCTCGGAGAGCAAATAGGTGCCATCCTCGCGGACCCGGTGCGAGGGATCGTCGATCAGCGAGATATAGGGCGCGATCTCCTCGGCAGGCCAGGCCCGCGTCATCAGCCGCTCGCGCGCCTCCGCCGGATCGGCCGAGGCGCGGATGGTCGCGACCACCTCGTCGACGTTCGAGACCGCCACGGCGAGGCCGCAGAGGATATGCGCCCGCTCCCGCGCCTTGCGCAGCTCGAAGGCGGTGCGCCGCGCCACCACCTCCTCGCGGAAGGCGATGAAGGTGCTGAGAAAGCCGCGCAGGTCGAGCTGTTCGGGGCGGCCGCCGTTCAGCGCCAGCATGTTGCAGCCGAAGGAGGTCTGCATCGGCGTGAAGCGGAAGAGCTGGTTCAGCACCACGTCCGGCGTCGCGTCGCGGCGGAGCTCGATGACCACGCGCACGCCGAAGCGGTCGCTCTCGTCCTGGACATGGGCGATGCCCTCGATCCTCTTGTCGCGGGCGAGCTCGGCGATGCGCTCGATCATCGTCGCCTTGTTGACCTGATAGGGGATCTCGCTGACCACGATCGCGAGCCGCCCGCCGCGCGCCTCCTCGATCCGGGTGCGGGCCCGGATGATCACCGAGCCGCGGCCCTCGTGATAGGCCTTGCGCGCGCCGGAGCGCCCGAGGATCAGCCCGCCGGTGGGGAAATCCGGTGCGGGCACGAAATCCATCAGGTCGGCCACGGTCAGGTCGGGGTTCTCGAGCAGCGCCAGCGTCGCGTCGATCACCTCGCCGAGGTTGTGCGGCGGGATGTTCGTCGCCATGCCGACGGCGATGCCCCCTGCCCCGTTCACCAGCATGTTCGGGAAGCGCGCCGGCAGGACGGTGGGCTCGAGATCCTTGCCGTCGTAGTTCGGCTGGAAGTCGACGGTTTCCTTGTCGATGTCGGCGAGCAGGTAGCTCGCGGCCTTGGCCATCCGCACCTCGGTGTAGCGGAAGGCCGCCGGCTTGTCGCCGTCCATCGAGCCGAAATTGCCCTGGCCGTCGAGCAGCGGCAACGACATGGAGAAGTCCTGCGCCATGCGCACCAGCGCGTCGTAGATCGCCGCGTCGCCATGGGGGTGGTACTTGCCCATGGTGTCGGCGACCGGGCGCGAGGACTTGCGATAGGGCTTGTCGTGGGTATTGCCGACCTCGTGCATGGCATAGAGGATGCGCCGATGCACCGGCTTGAGCCCGTCGCGCAGGTCCGGGATCGCGCGGGAGACGATCACGCTCATCGCATAATCGAGATAGGAGGTCTTCATCTCCGTCTCGATGGCGATCGCCGGACCGGGGCGCGGGGGCTCGCCGGTTCCGTCGTCGTCGGGAAGTGAATCGTTCAAGTTCTGGCCCTATGTGCCGCCAATCCGGTCACTATCCCGTATAGAGGCTGGCACCGGTGACTGCAATCGGCGCGGGCGTTTCGCGGGGGGCGGGCGCGTCTGGAGATCGTTCTTTCTTGCTCCGACCGCCCCGCTACAGAGGAGGGCAGCGCCCGGCCCGGCGGGTGCGGAGCGCCCGCGTCGTGCCGGAGGCACGCCTTCGGCGTGACGGGGCGGGGCGGGCGC
>NZ_DAIUBO010000323.1:0-3618 GCF_036846665.1 Amaricoccus sp.
GCCTCGCCGGTCCCGAGCCCGCGCAGCACCGCGAGCGCCATGCCGGCATTCTCCACCTGATGCCGCCCGATCAGCCCCGGCAGCGGCAGGTCGATGAGCCCCGCGCCGTCCTGGAAGGCGAGCCGCCCGTGCTCCTCCCAGACCTGCCACTCCATGCCCTCGGCTACGAGCGGCGCGCCCACGGCCTCCGCCCGCGCCACGATCGCGTCCCAGGCCTCCGCCTGCTGCGCGCCGACGACGCAGGGCACGCCGGGCTTGAGGATGCCCGCCTTCTCGAAGGCGATCTGCGGCAGGGTCTCGCCGAGATACTGCTGGTGGTCGAGCGAGACCGGCGTGATGACGCAGGCCCGCGGCCGGTCGATCACGTTGGTCGCGTCGAGCCGCCCGCCGAGCCCCACCTCGAGCAGCACCCATTCCGCCGGCGTCTCGGCCATGGCGAGCATCGCCGCCGCGGTGGTGATCTCGAAGAAGGTGATCGGCGCGCCGCCGTTCGCCTCCTCGCAATGCTCCAGCAGCGCCAGCAGCCGCTCCTCGGAGACGAGCTCGCCCGCCAGCCGGATGCGCTCGTGGAATCGCGCCAGATGCGGCGAGGTATAGACATGGACCCGCGCGCCGCCGGCCTCGAGCCCGGCGCAGATCATGGCGATGGTCGAGCCCTTGCCGTTGGTCCCGGCCACGTGGATCACCGGCGGCAGCCGCCGCTCGGGATGGCCGAGCGCCGCGAGCAGCCGCTCCACCCGGCCGAGCGTCAGGTCGATGATCTTGGGATGCAGCGACATCAGGCGTTCGAGAACGCGGTCGCTCCCGGGGGTCATGGCACGGCGGCGGGCTCGGGCGTCTCGGCCGGCGCCGGCAGGTCCCCGTGCGCATAGGGCGGCTCGCCGGTCAGGAGCCGCAAGAGCGTGCCGAGCTCGTCGCGCATGTCCTTGCGCGCCACCACCCGGTCGAGCATGCCGTGGTCGAGCAGGTATTCGGCGCGCTGGAAGCCCTCGGGCAGGGTCTCGCGGATGGTCTGCTCGATCACCCGCGGCCCGGCGAAGCAGATCAGCGCGCCCGGCTCGGCGATCTGGATGTCCCCGAGCATGGCGTAGCTCGCGGTCACGCCGCCGGTGGTGGGATGGGTGAGCACCACGACATAAGGCAGCCCGGCCTCCTTCAGCATCGCCACCGCCACGGTGGTGCGGGGCATCTGCATCAGGCTGAGGATCCCCTCCTGCATGCGCGCCCCGCCCGCCGCCGCGAAGAGCACCAGCGGGCATTTCCGCTTCACCGCGCGCTCCGCCGCCGCGACGATGGCATTGCCCACATGCATGCCCATCGAGCCGCCCATGAAGCCGAAATCCTGCCCGGCGCAGATCACCTTCAGCCGGCCGATATCGCCCTCGGCGACCAGCATCGCTTCCTCCTCGCCGGTCTTGCGCCGCGCCTCGCGCAGCCGGTCGGGGTATTTCTTCTGGTCGCGGAAGCCGAGCGGGTCGGCCAGCGGCTTGGGAACGGGGATCTCCACGAAGATGCCGCCGTCGAAGAGCGTCCGGAAACGGTCGCGCGGGCTGATCGGCATGTGATGCCCGCAATTGGTGCAGACGTTGAGTGCCTCGGCCAGCTCGCGGTGGAACAGCATCGTGCCGCATTCGTCGCATTTCACCCAGAGGTTCTCGGGAACCTCGCGGCGCGTGAAGAGCGAGTTGATCTTCGGACGGACGTAGTTCGAGATCCAGTTCATGCGCGGCAGGGTCCCCGGGCGGCTGACCCCGCCTAACTAGAGTTCGCCCGCCGCATTTGCAATCGCCGCCGCTCTGCCGGCCGCGGCCCCGAGCTCCGGCACGGGCGGCAACGGCCGGTCGCCGGCATCGCAGCCCCGGTTTTTGACGCTTCTGTCACGATGCTTTGACGTCGGTCTGGAACGAATCTTCACGCCGATGGTGGCGGCAGAGCGGGCGGGCCGGGTCCTCCCTGGACCCCGGCCGGAGGGCGATCGCAGGCGACGATCGAGGGGGGAGAGCTTCATGGACGCATATTTCACCGACGGTCGATTCTGCAGCCGCCGCTCCGATCCCTCCCGAGGCGTCCGCGGCGCGGAAAACGGCAGCAGTCTGGGCCCGCCCCGCGGCCTGAAGGCGCGGCCGCTGAAGATGCGCGACGCGGGCTTGCCGGGGCGGCCGCTGCCCTATGCCTTTCTCGTCCAGCAGCCCAGGCAGGAGGAAATCGACTGGATCAGATCGCGCATCCTCAACCTGGCCACCCCGCTGGCCTCGCTGAGCCTGCGGATCCGCGCCCTGGACGAGGAGGGGCTCGCCGTCGAGCCCGGCATCGCCGACAGCGAATGGGACCCGTCCTGGACCTGGGAGGTCACCACGCCCGAGGCCAGGATCGCCGCCGGATGCGACCTGCCGTGGTACGTCCAGGCCGCCTGCGATTCCGGCTTCACGGATTTTCGCGTGCGCGACGCGGACGGCGTCTACCACGTGCTCGCCCTGAACGGATGCCGGAACGCGTTCTGCGGCGAATTCACCCTGCGCAGCTTCCGCGTCGCCACCATCCGCACCTTCGCGGTCTCCTGGGCATCGGATCCGCGCAACGTCGACGCCAAGGGCCGGCTGCAGTTTCCCAGCGAGATCGACATTGCCGGCGGCCGCGGCCCGGTCTCGCCGATCGACCGGCTCCAGCTCACCGCCGTCTGCGGCGACGACACGGTCATCACGGATCCCTATTTCGGGAAGCTGCGGCTCAGGATCTCGCTCGCCTGAGGGCGCGAGGCCCGACGCCGGTCCGCTCGCCCGGAAGCGCGAGCCGCCCCTGGACGGCGCGCCTCGCGCGCCGGCCCCCGGCAGGGCCGGGGCCCTCGGCCCGCGTGGGACGGGACCCGACGGCGAGGGAGGCTGGTATGGGCGCCAGATGCGATCATCCCGCCGTGCCACCCGGCGGCGCTTGTGATTTTCCGACCTCTCGCCTATGCCCGGGCTTACCCATACTGCGAGCGTGAGGACGACCATGGACGCCCTGAAATTCGACAAGTCGAAGCTGCCCAGCCGCCATGTCACCGAAGGCCCCGAGCGCGCGCCGCACCGCAGCTACCTCTATGCCATGGGCATCTCGGAGGCCGAGATCCACCAGCCCTTCGTCGGGGTGGCGACCTGCTGGAACGAGGCGGCGCCCTGCAACATCGCGCTGAACCGGCAGGCGCAGGCGGTCAAGCTCGGGGTGAAATCGGCGATGGGGACGCCGCGCGAATTCACCACCATCACCGTCACCGACGGGATCGCCATGGGCCACGAGGGGATGCGCTCGAGCCTCGCGAGCCGCGAGGCGATCGCGGACAGTGTCGAGCTGACCATGCGCGGGCATTGCTACGACGCCATCGTCGGGCTCGCCGGCTGCGACAAGAGCCTGCCGGGGATGATGATGGCGATGGTGCGGCTCAACGTGCCTTCGGTCTTCATCTACGGCGGGTCGATCCTGCCGGGCCGGGTGCCGGCCGGCGCGGCGGTGCCCGAGGATTTCGCGAACCGCGACCTGACGGTGCAGGACATGTTCGAGGCGGTGGGCCGCCACCAGGCGGGCACGCTCGGCAATGCGGCGCTCGAGATCCTCGAGCGCGTCGCCTGTCCCTCGGCGGGC
>NZ_DAIUBO010000324.1:0-3603 GCF_036846665.1 Amaricoccus sp.
GGCGTGACGGGGCGGGGCGGGCGCTGCCCGGCGGTGCCTGGCCTCGGCGGGATGGTGACGCTAGGCTCGGGCGGAGCTCGGGCAGGGGGGAGCGTTGCCAAATCTGATCCTCCCTCACGGCCGGGGCCCGGCCCTTGCACGAAGGCCGGGCGCGGAGTAAGCCCCGCGCCGAGGAAATCCCGGGAAACGAGTGCATGGCGATCGACAAGGACACCGCGCGCCGCGTGGCGCATCTGGCCCGTATCGAGGTGGCAGAGACCGATCTCGGCCCTCTGGCGGCCGAATTGTCGGCGATCCTGGGATTCATGGAGCAGCTCGCCGAGGTCGATGTCGCGGGGGTCGAGCCGATGACCTCGGTCACGCCGATGAAGCTGAAATGGCGCGCCGACGAGGTCACCGCCGGCGGCCAGCGCGACGCCGTGCTCGCCAATGCGCCGGATGCGCGCTCGGGCTTCTTCGCGGTGCCGAAGGTGGTGGAGTGATGGCGGATCTTCCCGGACTGACCATCGCCGCCGCCCGCGAGGGGCTGCGGAGCGGCGCGATCGACGCGGTCGAGCTGACCGAGGCCTGCCTGAGCGCAGCCGAGCGGTCGACGCCGCTCAATGCCTTCACGGCGCTGACGGCGGATCTCGCGCGCGGCCAGGCGCGGGCGGCCGCGGCGCGGCTCGCGGCGGGGGATGCGCCCGATCTCTGCGGCATCCCGCTCGGGATCAAGGATCTCTTCTGCGTCGAGGGCGTGTGCAGCCAGGCCGGCTCGAACATCCTGAGCGATTTCGCGCCGCCCTACGAGAGCAGCGTCACCCGGCGGCTCTGGGACGCGGGCGCGGTCTGCATCGGCAAGCTGAACATGGACGAATTCGCCATGGGCAGCTCCAACGAGACCTCCTGCTACGGCCCGGCGGTCAGCCCCTGGCGGCGGGCGGGGGACAATCGCGGGCTGACGCCGGGCGGATCCTCGGGCGGGTCGGCGGCGGCGGTGGCCGGGGATCTGGTGCTGGGGGCGACCGGAACCGATACCGGCGGCTCGATCCGCCAGCCGGCGGCCTTCACCGGCATCGTCGGGGTCAAGCCCACCTACGGGCGCTGCTCGCGCTGGGGGATCGTCGCCTTCGCCTCCTCGCTCGACCAGGCCGGCCCGATGGCGAAATCGGTGCGCGACGCCGCGATCATGCTGCATGCGATGGCCGGACACGACCCGAAGGATTCGACCTCGGCCGACCTGCCGGTCCCCGATTTCGAGGCGGCGCTGAGCGGCGACGTGCGCGGCAAGCGCATCGGCATCCCGACGGAATACCGCGTCGAGGGCATGCCGCCGGAGATCGAGGCGCTGTGGCATCGCGGCGCCGAGATGCTGCGCGACGCGGGTGCCGAGACCGTCGACATCAGCCTGCCGCATACGAGATACGCGCTGCCCGCCTATTACGTCATCGCGCCCGCGGAAGCCTCGTCCAATCTCGCCCGCTACGACGGGGTTCGCTACGGGCGGCGGGCGAAGATCGCGGCCGGCGACGGGATCACGCGGCTCTACGAGCGCACGCGGGCGGAGGGATTCGGCGCCGAGGTCAAGCGGCGGGTGATGATCGGCACCTATGTGCTCTCGGCAGGCTATTACGACGCCTATTATCTGCGGGCGCAGAAGGTGCGGACGCTGATCAAGCGCGATTTCGAGACGGTCTTCGCCCAGGGCATCGACGCGATCCTGACCCCGGCGACGCCCTCGGCCGCCTTCGCGATCGGCGAGATGGCGGATGCCGATCCGGTGCAGATGTATCTCAACGATGTCTTCACGGTTACGGTCAATCTTGCGGGCCTGCCCGGTGCCTCGGTGCCGGCGGGGCTGGATGCGCGGGGCTTGCCGCTGGGGCTGCAGGTGATCGGGCGGCCCTGGGAGGAGGCGGAGATGCTGAATATCGCCTTCGCGATCGAGGGGGCCGCCGGTTTTGCTGCAAAACCGGAAAAATGGTGGTAAGAACTTTCGCCGAGGTTGAGCAAATTGTCGAAAGGCGGGACGATGATGCGGATTCCAGCGCTGGTCATGGCCGGGGCGCTCGCCGCCTGCACCTCGAGTGTCACCGTGCCGAGCGAGACGGTTCTCTACGAGGTCCCGCCGGCCGGGACGGTCTCGACGGCCGGCGGCGGTGGCGACGATTTCACCGCGACGATCGAGAGCTCGCTCGCCGAGGGCTCGACCGTCGCGGCGGGCCCGTTGCCGCAGGCGGGCACGCCGCTCGACGACGACCGGCTGAACCTGATGGAATACACGCTCGAACAGCAGAAGATCGACGCGGCGATCGCGGAGCGCGACCTTGAGGAGGCGCGGTCGAAGCTGGTGGTCGTGCCGACGACATCGGTCCCGAACCAGGTCCAGGGCGTGAACATCGCGCTCTATGCCCAGCAGACCACCAATGCCGTCGGCGAGCGGCGCTATGACCGGCGGGTGGGTGCGCGGCTTTCGTCGAGCTGCGGGCGCTACCGGACGCCGGACGAGGCGCAGCGGGCATTCCTGGCGGCCGGTGGGCCGCAGACGGACAACCTCGGGCTCGATCCCGACGGCGACGGATTCGCCTGCAAATGGGATCCGACGCCCTATCGGCAGCTCAAGATCTGATCCGGGCGCTCGGGTGGAGCCGTGGGCGGTAGCCTGCGGAAAGGACGGCGCGGACCGTGGGCGGGGTGACGGCGGCGACCGCCCCGTCGGGATCGGTCTCCGTCTCGACCTTCCGGTATCCGTCGAAGGTCCAGGCAAGGATCTCGTGGTCGAGCTTCAGCCGGAACCGTCCGCCGGTCGCGAAGATGCTGCCGTCGGGCAGGTCGCGGAGGCGGCAGGTCTCGAAGGCGGCGCGGCGCTCGGCGTGCAGGATCCGGTCCATCTCCGGCGCCTTCGGCGGGCGGGCGGGGTCGCGGGCGCGGGCCCAGGCGGCGGCGAAGGCCCGGGCATCCGCGCGGCGGCATTCGAAGCAGGGGCGGTGCCCGGCCGCCAGCGCGGTGGCTTCGTCGAGAAAGAAGATCTCGGTATAGCCCGCGCCCATCACTTCGCGCTTGCGGTCGCGAAAGTCGATGCGGCAGCAGATCCAGGCCCTGCCGCGCCAGCGCGCGGCGCCGAGCTGTCGGTCGGGGCCGTGCAGCCTGCCGCCGCGGTTGCCCATGAAGAGCCCGCGGGCGGTCACGGCATGGAGCGTGCCGTCGGGGGCGCAGCGGTTCTGCAGGGGCGAGGGGCGGGGCAGGGTTCCGGGTCTCCGGTCTGGTGGCGCGCCCGGCGGGGCGTTCCGGCGCAGCTAGGATGAGGATCGTCGAGCGGTCCAGTCCGAATTTCGGCCCGCGCCGCGACGGGCTGCGGCCGGAGCTGATCGTCTTGCACTATACCGCCATGGCGACGGCGGAGGCGGCGCTCGAACGGCTCTGCGATCCGGCAGCCGAAGTGTCGGCGCATTATCTGGTGGCCGAGGATGGACGGGTCTGGCGGCTGGTGGGCGAAGCGGAGCGGGCCTGGCACGCCGGTGTCGGGGCCTGGCGCGGAGGGGGGGACGTCAATTCGCGCTCGATCGGGATCGAGCTCGCCAACCCCGGGCCGCTGGCCGGATTCCCGCCGTACCCCGAGCCGCA
>NZ_DAIUBO010000325.1:0-3601 GCF_036846665.1 Amaricoccus sp.
ATCACCGCCGCCTTGGAGGCGCCGTAGACGAAGCGGTTGGGCACCGCCACGACCGAGCCCGCCACCGAGGCCATGTTGATGATCGAGCCCGAGCCCTTGGCGATCATCCCCGGCAGGAAGGCGCGGATCATGCGATACATCGCCGTGACGTTGAGATCGAAGGAGAAGGCCCATTTCGCCTCGTCGCAATCGAGGATCGTGCCGTGCTCCACGAAGCCCGCGCAGTTGAAGAGCACGTCCGCGCCGCCGACCCGGTCGCGGAAGGCGGTGATCGCGGCGGCGTCGCGCACGTCGAGCAGCGCGGTCTCGAGCCCGTGGCCCTTCAGCTCCTCCAGCGCCTCGGCATTGATGTCGGTGGCCACCACATGGGCGCCCTCCTCGAACATCGCCAGCGCCGAGGCCCGGCCGATGCCCTGGCCCGCCGCCGTCACGACGCAGATCTTGTCCTTCAGTCGATCCATCCTGCCCCCCCGACGCTGTCCGGACTTGGGCGCCGGAACCCACAGCGGATAAACCCGCAGCCCGAACCGGATGTCCAGCGGTTTCTCCCCCCCGAAGGCCCCAATGCGAACCCACCCGCCTCCAGGCGCGGCACGCATCGCTTCTTCGCCCGCCTTCCGAAACCGGACGTCCCCGATTCCTTGCCCAAGGTCTTGTCTCAGGCACGTCCCCGGCACGTGGCCGAGGTTGACCGTGCGGGCGCCGACGATGCCGACGATCAGCAGGCAGAGCGGCACGAGACGGCTCCTGCCGAGCGCCATTTGCGGGCGCAGAAGGGTCGTGAGGGCGGTGATGGTCCGGTGCGGCATCGGGACGTTTCCTTGGTCGGACTCGTCCAGAGGATCACCGCATCCCGCCCTCAGCCAGCCCTGTCTTGTAGTATGGCGTTTCGGTTAACGCTCGAGTTTTTATGCAGTGATTTCAATAGGAAACCCGGATGTGCGCGCGCGCACATCGCCGCGATCCGTTCTGCGTGGAGCCGTTCTCAGGATCCGAAATGCGGTGCGAAGGCTTCGAAGACGGCCCGGTAGGTGTCGCGCTTGAAGGGCACGATGCGGCCGATCAGATCCTCGGGCGTCATCCAGGCCCAGCGGCTGAACTCGGGGTGCCGGGTGCGGATGTCGATCAGCGAATCCGGCCCCTCAAAGCGCATCAGGAACCAGCGCTGCCGCTGCCCGCGATAGCGGCCCTTCCAGATCCGCGGCACCAGATCGGCCGGCAGGTCATAGGTGATCCAGTCGGGCGTCTCGGCCAGGACCTCGACCGCCGCGGCCGGCACGCCGGTCTCCTCGCCGAGCTCGCGCAGCGCCGCCGCGAGCGGCGCCTCGCCCCGGTCGATGCCGCCCTGCGGCATCTGCCAGGCCGGCCCCGGATTGTCGATCCGCTGCCCGGCGAAGACCCGGTCCGCCGGATTGACCAGCACGACGCCCGCGCAGTCGCGGTAGGGCAGCGCGCAGATGTCCGGCGCCCCCGGCACGTCAGTTCTTCGCGGCGAGATAGGAAAGCCCCCGCAGGATGTCGATCGCATAGGAGAGCTGGTAATCCTCGGCGCGCATGCGCGCGGTCTCCTCCTTGCGGGCCCGGTCCTCCTCGAGGATCTTCTGCTCGTCCTCGGTCAGCGAATCGTTCTCCAGCGATCCGCGCAGATCCGCCTCGCTGCGCGAGGGCTGGAGATCCTCCGCCGCCTCCTCGGCCGCTTCGGCGACCTGCGGCTCCACGATGATGTCGGGCGCCACGCCCAGCGCCTGGATCGACCGGCCCGAGGGCGTATAATAGCGCGCCGTCGTCAGCCGCATCGCGCCATCGCCCTGCACCGGCATGATCGTCTGCACCGAGCCCTTGCCGAAGCTCTGGGTGCCGATGATCACCGCGCGGTGATGGTCCTTCAGCGCGCCGGCGACGATCTCCGAGGCGCTGGCCGAGCCGCCGTTGATCACCACGACCATGGGCTTGCCCTGGGCCAGATCGCCCGGCGTGGCGTTGTAGCGCTCGCTGTCGCGCGCGTCGCGGCCGCGGGTGGAGACGATCTCGCCCGATTCGAGGAAAGCGTCCACCACCGAGATCGCCTGGTTGAGAAGCCCGCCCGGATTGTTGCGCAGGTCGATGACGAAGCCGGTCACCTTGTCCATGCCGCCGGCCTCCTCGACCTTCTCGGCCAGCTGCTCCTCGAGATCGGGGAAGGTCTGCTCGTTGAAGGTCGTCAGCCGCAGCACCACCACGCCGTCCTCGATGCGCGACTTCACCGCCGCGATGGTGATCGTCTCGCGGGTGAGCACCACGTCGAAGGGCTCGTCCACGCCCTCGCGGCTGATGGTGACGGTGATGTCCGAGCCCACGGGGCCGCGCATCAGGTCGACCGCCTCGTTGAGCGTCAGCCCGAACACGGTCTCGCCGTCGACCTGGGTGATGAGGTCGCCCGGCTGGATGTCGGCGCGGTCGGCCGGCGTGCCCTCGATCGGGGAGACCACCTTGACGAAGCCCTCTTCCTGGGTGACCTCGATGCCGAGACCGCCGAACTCGCCCTTGGTCTGCACCTGCATGTCGTCGAATTCGTCCGGCGGCATGTAGCCCGAATGCGGGTCGAGATGGGTCAGCATGCCGTTGATGGCACTCTCGATCAGGTCCTTCTCGTCGACCTCCTCGACATAGGACGACCGCACCCGCTCGAAGATGTCCCCGAAGAGGTCGAGCTGCTCGTAGACCGTGCGCTCCTTGTCGGCCTCCTGCGCGACGATGGGGACCGCGAATTGCGCGGTCACGACCATGCCCGTGACGGCGCCGCCGATGCCTGCCAACCAGATCTTCTTCATGTGGCCGTCTTCCTATCCGTTCTCGCCAGCGAACCAGGGCCCCGGATCGACCGGCCCGCCGCCATGCCTAACCTCAATGTAGAGCGTTTCCAATGCTCCCGCGCCCGCATCCGCATCGGGCAGCATCACATATTCTTCAACTTCGAGGTTTCTTCCCCCCAGAAGCCCCAGAAGCTCGCCACGCGCCACCGGCGCCCCGGCCGAGACCGCGAGCTGCGCCAGCCCGGCCAGCACGATCAGCGTCCCGTCGTCGGCCTCGAGCACGACCACATAGCCGTATTCGAGGAAGGGGGCGGCATAGCGCACCATCGCATCGCTCGGCGCCTCGACCAGCGAGAGCGCCGGCGCCCCGAGGAGCAGCCCCGGGCGGCGCGCGCCCGAGGCGTCCGGCGCCTTGTAGCCGGCCAGCACCCGGCCGCGCACCGGCCAGAGCCAGTCGCCCGAAGCGGCCGCCTCCGCCCCGCCGCCGCCCGGCTGGCGCGCAAGCGCCGCGGCCAGCGCCGTCAGGGTCTCCGCGTCGCGCCCGGCCCGGAGCGCGGCCTCGGGCGGATCCTCGGCCCCGCGCCCCGCGATCGCCCCGCCGAGCTGGTCGCGCGCCGCCTCCAGCGCCGCGAGCCCCGAGGCGAGATCGGCGATGCCCTCGCGCTGCAGCGCCCGCGCCGTCTCGATCTCCCGAAGCGTGGCAGCGAGATCCGCGGCCTCCGCCTGCAGCGCCGGCGTCAGCCGCGCCAGCACCGCGCCGGCACGCGCCGCCGCCAGCGGCCCGGCGGGATGCATCATCTGCGCCGGTT
>NZ_DAIUBO010000326.1:0-3582 GCF_036846665.1 Amaricoccus sp.
GAACCAGTTGGCCGACATCACCGGTCCCCGCGCGAGAAGCCCGCAAGCCCGGCCATGCCCGATCGCGAAGATCCTGAGCGATCGGCCGGAGAAGTCCTGGCCCTCGTCCTTCGGCGCGCGCGCGAATTCGAACTGAAGCGCCCGCTCGCAGGCATGGCCCAGCCGGGACGCGCCGAGATAGTCACGAGGTGGCGTCGCTGCGCGTTCGGCCTCGAGCGCGGCATCCACGGCGGCGTTGATGCGCTCCGCGATGCCGGGGCGGTGGTTGTAGTCCAGCATCAGAACGGGATCTCCGACTCGGCGGCGATTTCGGCCATCTCGGCGCGGAAAGCCTCGATGGTGGTGACAATCAGCCGGTGCATGTCGTTCTGGGTCAGTTGCCCAAGGGGCCGGTCCCAGCCGATCCGCTCCATCTCGGGGACGAGCGCGCGCATGACGGCGGGCAGCGCCTGGGTTTCCTCTTCGGTGAAATCGACCATGCTCAATCGTGTCGCCCGGGCGGCGGTGGCGCGAACGGCCCAACCGGCGCTGCTTCGCGGGCTGATCTTCACCGAGACTGGCGCCGCCATGACGCCCCACCACACCAAGCGGAAGGGCAAGCGCTACTGCTACTACACCTCGATGGACGTAATCCGGAAGCGCCCTGCGGCCGAACTGCGCGGGCCGCAGCGGCTGCCGGGTGCCATGGTCGAGGATGCCGTGATCGGCGAAATCCGCCGCATGCTGCGCACACCCGAGGTGGCCGCGCGCCCCTCGCGGGCGGTCAGGAAGGAGCGTCCTGATCTTGACGAGACCACCGTCGTCGCTGCGCTCGCGCAGTTCGACGATCTCTGGAAGGCGCTAATCCCGGCCGAGCAGGCCCGCATCGTCCAGCTGCTGGTCGCGCGCATCACCGTGAGCGAGGCCGGTCTCGCCATCGACCTGCGCCACAACGGCCTCGGCGCCATCGCCACGCTGATGGCTCCGCCGAAGAAGGAGGTTGCCTGATGTCCGAGCCCGAGACCCTGCGCGTCCACATCCCGCTCGAACTCCGCCGCCGCGGCGGTCGCCCCCGGATCCTGCCGCCGAAGCATGTCGAGGCCGCCATGGGCCGCGGGCAGGATCCGCACCTTCTGCGCGCCATCGGCCGGGCGTGGGGCTGGCGGCAACGGCTGGAACGCGGCGACGTCGCCACGCTTGCCGATCTCGCCGCCGACGAGGGCCTGTCCGACCGCTACGTCAGCCGCCTGATGCGCCTCGCCTGGCTGGCGCCCGAGGTGCTCGAGCGGCTGGTTGTCCACCGCGAGCCCTCCACCATCAGCATCTATGACCTGTGCTTCGTCGCGTCGCTGCCGTGGGACGAGCAGCCGGGGCGAGTGTTCGACTGATGCCAAGCGTGACACAAGTTGACAACCAGTTGCGCTCGTTCCCCGTTCGTCGACGCACATGAGGTTTAATCAGCGATCTCCCTGCCATCGTCCGCTGGACCGGACGCATGCTTGATAGCGATGGTCACGGTCTTACCTGTTTCGAGTACCTTCCGGACAATCTCGCCAAGGACTGTAGATTGCTCTATCGAGGTTCCAACCCACGATCCGGCGACGAGCGCCACAAACTCCGAGTTGTTGATGCGGCGGCCCACGTTCTTAAACGTAAGGACTTTGCCCCCACGCTTGCCGGCAAAACAGCCCGCCGCATCCGCCCGCTTCCATAGGTCAAGCGGCAAGTAGATGCCCTTGAAAAGGCCCTTGTCATCGGGGTTGAAGACTACACGGGGGCAAAACTTTAGGAAGAACGGATTGTCCGAGAAGCGGAAGCCGTCGGGTTGTTGGCCGCTTGGAAGTCTTCTGAGTTCCGCGAGCAGGCTCTCCATGCGCTCGACCTCGTCGCAGAATTGGTCCTGCGCTTGCCAGCGAAATTCCATCTCATCGTGGCGCTTTTCCATCGCCTTGTATTGGACCAGTATGAAGCTGCGGTAGGCCTCATTGAAGTAAACGAGGTCAGCGCCAGTCTGTTGTTCTAGCGGCAGACGATTGGCCATGATCACGGTTAGCCTTTTCGACGGATCCTGCTCACTTACGAAAACCTTCGAACCATAGTGAGTGGTTCCGCCGGTCACTTTGAAACCCGGGAGAGTCGAGAAGTCCGCCAGGAGCATAGCGTCTTCGCGGACCTGCGCGCCCGGCAGGCCATCAAGGAATGATCGCTGTTGATCATCGGTCGGGGTCCACGCCAGCAGGTCGTCCCGCGAAATGCCGGCAATCTCAAGCGCGAGGCCGAGCGACTCCTTTTGATAGGCGAGGTTTTCACGCGCAATCGGCTCAAGGCGCCGCAGAGCCTGCGCGCGACGCTCAGAGTAGCGCGCGAGACGTGGGCTAACGGTGGTGTCCAGCTCGGTAATGCGATCAACAAAGGCGCCCAGCGACTTCGGTGGGAGTAGGCCGCCCGTTGTCAGACGTTGTTTGAGGTGCCTCGCAACGCGAGCACCGATGCCATCGAGGACTTCGTCAAAGCTCACGTGCCGTTTCAGCGGCTGAAGGTCTTCAAGATTGAGACGGACGAGGCCGGTGCCGGCAGACAGCCCTTTCCTTCCATCAGCGATGTGGGTGATGAAGCCATCTTCGAAGGATGCAAACACGGCCAGCGGTGCGCGGCGGCTGTGATCGAAACGCGGAACAGGCTCAGAGATATAAGGCTTCGAACGATAGAACGAGCCCCCATGCTCGGCTTCGTCGAGAAGCAACTTCCTCCTGTCCTTCGGCACCTGAAGAATGTAACCGCCAGCCGACACCAATATCTGCCCCCCTTTTCACGCCTGGACGACCGTCAATAGCGTACGTCCGTGTGGTTCGGTTGCACCGCAAGGGTTTCCCCGCGAGATCATCGACCAGCATCGAGTAGTAATCCGCGACGATCAGGTCGTTCTCTTCATCCGTCCAAGGCTCGTTTGACATTCCGCCAAGGCTACGGGCGCGAAGTCCTTTTGTCATCAACGCTTTCCGGCCTCGCCCCGCTTGAATCACCGCCGCCGCTACGCGCCATTCGACCAGCGCACCCAGCGGCTGCGCCTCTCGCGTGTTGCGGCTCCGGTCCCCTCGAAGGGGATGGACACGGAGGCCGAAGTTTTGGCGGGGTTGAAAGTCAGGTCATTGGAAAGGCGCGGAAAAATCCGACCGAACCGAAAACGGGGAGGTTCGCCCGAACAGAGACGGAGAGCCGTTCAGAGCCCGAAACGGGCCTGGCGCGCAGTCTCAGAGGTTCGCATGGGGGAGGCAAACCCCTTTGAAAACAGGAGAAATCCGCCGCCCCATGGGCGGTCTGAACGGGTTCGCAACGGTGATGGTGGCGGAGAGACAGGGATTCGAACCCTGGGTGGGGTCACCCCCACAACGGTTTTCGAGACCGCCCCGTTCGACCACTCCGGCATCTCTCCGTCCAGCCAACATCGTTATGCGCCCTTCGCAGCAGCCACAAGAGGCAATAGTCGGCCCTTTGGACAGCTCTGGTATTCAGTCACGTCAACTGGTCAACCGGGCCGACGATGGATCTGACGTGACCCCTTTCGTTCATCCAGGGGTCACTGGAATCCGGGGTTGAGAATTG
>NZ_DAIUBO010000327.1:0-3580 GCF_036846665.1 Amaricoccus sp.
CGCCCACCCGGCGCTAGGAGGGGGGCGGGCTCGGGGTGCCCGCGCCCCGGGGCGACGGCGAGACCGGCGAGAACGTCACCGCCAATGCCCGCACCATCGGCGAGATCCCGCAGGCGCTCTCGGATGCGCCCGACCTGCTGGAGGTGCGGGGCGAGGTCTACATGACCCACGCCGATTTCGCCGCCCTCAACGCACGCCAGGCCGCGGCGGGCGGCAAGACCTTCGCCAACCCGCGCAACGCCGCCGCCGGATCGCTGCGCCAGCTCGACCCCGCCGTCACTGCCGCCCGCCCGCTGCATTTCTTCGCCTATGCCTGGGGCGAGGTGAGCGAACCCCTCGCCGGAACCCAGTCGGGCGCCATCGCGCGCCTCGGCGCGCTCGGTTTCGCCACCAATCCCCTCATGGCGGTCTGCGAGACCACCGATGCGCTCATCGCCCGCTACCGCGCCATCGAATCCATGCGCGCCAGCCTCGGCTACGACATCGACGGCGTGGTCTACAAGGTCGACCGGCTCGACCTGCAGGCCCGGCTCGGCTTTCGCTCCACCACCCCGCGCTGGGCCGTAGCCCACAAGTTCTCCGCCGAACGCGCCACCACGGAGATCGAGGCGATCGAGATCCAGGTGGGACGCACCGGTGCGCTGGCCCCCGTCGCCCGCCTCGTCCCGGTGACCGTCGGCGGCGTCGTCGTCTCCAACGCCACCCTGCACAACGCCGACTACATCGCCGGGCGCGATTCGCGCGGCAACCCGATCCGCGAGGGCCGCGACATCCGTGTCGGGGACTGGGTGACGATCTACCGCGCCGGCGACGTCATCCCCAAGATCGAGGACGTCGACCTCGGCCGCCGCCCGGCCGATGCCGTTCCATACGTCTTTCCGACGACCTGCCCGGTCTGCGGCTCCGACGTCATCCGCGAGGAGGGCGAGGCGGTGCACCGCTGCACCGGCAACCTGATCTGCCCGGCCCAGGCGGTGGAGAAACTCCGCCATTTCGTCTCCCGCGGGGCCTTCGACATCGAGGGCCTCGGTGCGAAGCAGGTGGAGGCCTTCTTCAACGAGGGCTGGATCCGCGAGCCCGCCGATATCTTCGCGCTGGAGGCCCGCCACGGCGAGGCACTGCGCAGCCGCGAGGGATGGGGCGAGAAATCCAGCCGCAACCTCTTCCGCGCCATCGCCGAGCGCCGCCGCATCCCGCTCGACCGGCTGATCTTCGGCCTCGGCATCCGCCATGTCGGCGAGAGCGCGGCGCGGCTGATCGCCCGCACCTACGAATCCTGGTCGCGATTCGCGGCGGCGATGGAGGCCGCCCGCGCCCACGAAGGCCCGGAATGGGAGGAGCTCAACGCCATCGACGGGGTCGGCCCCGTCATGGCCGCCAGCCTCGTCGATTTCTTCCACGAGCCGGCCAACCGCGCCGCCCTCGACCGGCTGGTCGCGGAACTCGAGATCGAGGACGTCGAGGCCCCCGCCGCCTCTGGCTCCGCCGTCGCGGGCAAGACGGTCGTCTTCACCGGCACCCTGGAACGGATGACCCGCGCCGAGGCCAAGGCCCGCGCCGAGGCCCTCGGCGCCAAGGTCGCGGGCTCGGTCTCCGCCCGCACCGACTACGTCGTCGCCGGCCCCGGCGCCGGCTCCAAGGAGAAGGCCGCGCGCGCGCTCGGCATCGCCATCCTCACGGAAGAGGAATGGCTGGCCCTGCTGGGATAGGCCCCGGCGGACGAACGCGGTCTCGCAGTCCCTGCCCGCGGGCCCGGCAGCTTCAGGCCGCGGCCAAAGCCTCGTCGCAGGCCGCGAGCGTCGCATCGAAGGCGAGCAGGATCGAGGCGTGGCGGTTCTTGTAGTCCCGCGCCGGCAGCAGGACTTCGAGATCCTCGAAGGGCGGCTCGGGCACCGGCCCGCCGGACTTGAGCATGGCATAGAGCTGATCGCGCGCGCGGGCCACCTCGCTCCGGCTGAGGCCGATCACCTGCCGGCCCAGCACCGCCGCCGAGGCCTGGCCGAGCGCGCAGGCCTTCACGTCCTGCCCGAAGGCCACGATGCGACCGTCTTGCAGGTCGAGATCCACGGTCACGGTCGACCCGCAGAGCGGCGAGCGCTTGCGCGCCGTCACCTGCGGCGCGGCGAGCCGCTCCGCATGAGGCATGTCGGCCGCGAGCGCCAGGACGCGCTGCGAATAGAGCTTGATAAGATCCGTGTCGCCGCTCATCCCCGATCCCTTTGCATCCGCCCGCAACCCCCCATAGATAGGCCGAATCGCAGCGGTCGGAAAGGGAGGCGTGACATGCAGGGCTTCGACATCGCGAGCCTCGCCTTCGACGAGCGCGGGCTGATCCCGGCCATCGCCCAGGACCGCGACGGGACCGTGCTGATGCTGGCCTGGATGAACGCCGAGAGCCTCGCCGAGACGCTGGCCAGCGGAAGCGTCACCTACTGGTCCCGCTCGCGCGGCGAGTTCTGGCGCAAGGGCGCGACCTCGGGCCATGTCCAGAAGCTCGTGGAGCTGCGCATCGACTGCGACCGGGACTGCCTGCTCCTGATCGTCGACCAGACGGGCCCCGCCTGCCATACCAACCGGCGCAGCTGCTTCTACACCGGCCTGCGCGACGGCGCGGAGGCGATCCTGTCGGAACCCCTGGAATGACCGCCTCGGCAAAGGATCACGCACGAACCGCGGCCGTCCGCAGACCCAGCATCGCCCGGATGTCTGCCGGAGTTGCACCTTCCTCCCTCAGCGTGGCCAGCGCGCGCGCCTGATCGCGCTTGGCGAGCCGCCGGCCACTCTCGTCGCGGATCAGCCTGTGGTGGTGCCAGACCGGCACCGGATAGCCGAAAAGCGCCTGCAGCAGCCGGTGCAGCGGCGTCGCCACCATCAGATCCGCCCCGCGCACCACATGGCTGATGCCCTGGGCCGCATCGTCGACCACCACCGCCAGATGATAGGAGGTGCCGATGTCCTTCCTCGCCAGCACCACGTCGCCGACCTCGGCGATCAGCGCCTCGGCGTCGAGCGCGTGCACGCCGGGGGCGACGGGGCCGGTCTCGCGCATGACGAGCTGGGCGAGGGCCTGGGGGCCGCCGAGGCGGGCGATGGCGGCGGCGAGGTCGAGGCGCCAGGCGGCGCCGGGCGGCGCGTCGCGGCGGCCGCGGCAGGTGCCGGGATAGACCGGGCCGTCGAAATCCGCCGCCCCCTCCTGGGGCGCCGAGAGCGCGGCGGTGATGTCGCGCCGGCTGCAGGTGCAGGGATAGACGAGCCCGGTCACCTTCAGCCGCTCGAGCGCCGTCGCATAGGCCGGCAGCCGCGCGGATTGGCGCCAGAGCGGCTTCGGCCAGCGCAATCCGAGCCAGGCCAGATCCTCGAGGATCGCCGCCTCGAACTCGGGCCGCGAGCGGCCGGTGTCGATGTCCTCGATGCGCAGCTCGAACTTGCCGCCGGAGTTTTCGGCGATATTCCAGGCGGTTAGCGCCGAGAAGGCATGGCCGAGATGCAGCCGCCCGGTCGGCGACGGTGCGAAGCGTGTGACGTGGCCGGGCAAGATGTCGCGGTCCGGCGTCGGCGCGGCCGCGCCCGCTCCGCGCCC
>NZ_DAIUBO010000328.1:0-3577 GCF_036846665.1 Amaricoccus sp.
CTCTTTCGGGCCGGACTCTAACCTCAGATGGAGGAGAAAGCGGGGGTCACAGCAAAGGCCGTACGGGTCTGGTTCCCGGGCCGCATGACCGTCACTGTTCCTCCGGCGGCTTCAATTGCCTGAACTGGGCAAGGAGCATCAGGTCGTAGGCGATCTTCAGGAAACCGCAGATCAGCAGCGGCAGCGCCTGGAACGAGGCGGCGAACAGGGCGCCGGAGAGCGCCGGGCTTGCGGCGGCAGCGAGGCTGCGCGGCACCGAGGTGAAGCTCGCGGCTGCCGGCCGTTCCGCCTCGGTAACGACCGCCATGACGTAGGAGGATCTGGTCGGCACGTCCATCTGCGACAGCGCCGCCCGCACTAGCAGCAAGGCGAGGGCAAGCGGCAGCGTCGGTGCGAATGCCGCCAGAATCAGGCAGACGCTCGACGGGATGTGCGTGAACACCATCGTGTTGATCAGGCCGATGTGCCGCGAGAGCCACGCCGCGACCGGGAAGGAGAAGGCCGAGAGCAGGCCCGACCAGAAGAAGAACAGGCTCGCGGCGCTCAGCGACATGTCGAACCGCTCGAACAGCCAGAGGGCCAGCAGCGACTGGACCACGAAGCCGCCGGCGAAGGCGTCGAGACTGAAGAGGGCGGCGAGGCGGTAGACGATATGCCGCGACGGGCCAAGTGCCCCCGAGGGAGCGCCGCTCGACGGCAGCGGACGCCGCGGCAGGCGCGCGTAGAGCAGGCATCCGGCGACGCCGAGCAGGGCGTAGAGCACGAACATCGCCTTGATCGCCGTCAGCTGGTCCATGCCGGTCTCGGCAAGATATGCTGGGATCGCCGCGGCGAGCGCCCCGCAGGCCGCGCTCAGAGCGCCGATCAGACTGTAGCGCGCGAACATCCGGGTCCGGCTCCTGTCGGCGCTCTCGCCGCTCAGAACCGCATGCTCGAGGGGCACGAAGACGCTGACGCTGCCGGCCGAGGGATTGATCGTGCCGGCGAAGGCCACCACCAGCAGCAGGGCGAACTCGTGCACGAGCGCGAAGGCAACGCCGGTCGCTATCATTAGGCACGCGCCGGCCAGCAGCAGCCGCCGGCGGTCGTGCCGGCTGCCGATCACCCCTATTCCGAGCGTCAGCAGCGCCGAGCCGAGCAGAGCCGCGGTCGCGATCGCGCCCACCTCGAACGGCGAGTAGCCGAGAGCCGTCAGGTAGACCGGGAGCAGCACGGCGACGAACCCGTCGCCGAAGTCGCGCACCGCCCGGGCCGAAAGCAGGTAGACCAGCGCTCCCGCCGCCGGCGATTCCGCCGATGCCTGCCGCGCGGAGTCGCTTGTCAAGCCGATCACCCTGCCTGCGTCCGAAGCGCCAGCACCCCCGCCGCTGCTAGCCGCACCAGAAGGGCTTCAGAGCTTCCGTCCGCGCCTGGTGCCGCGTCAATCCGATGTCGCGCAGCAGGTGGTCGTCGAGCTCGGCGAGCGCATGCCGCTGGCGGCGGCGATCGCCCCACGAGAGGATGGTTGTCGTTGCCGCGCGCGCGATCGCTGCCGCCGACGGCGTGATTGCGGGCGGGCGACGAATGGTGGCGTCGGCGCTGGTCAGTCCATCAGTCGAGATCATTTCATGGCCTCCCGTGGTTCGGCTTCATGCCGATGGAGGCTCTCCAATAGTGGCGGAACGGGCTTGCCCGCAAAGCATGGTTTCTCTAGCCTGCCCCAGATTTTCTCATGACCTCGTGTCCGCGATGCCGCGCCGGCTCCCCTCGCTCAACGCCGTCCGAGCCTTCGAGGCGGCGGCTCGGCATGAGAGCTTCACGCGGGCGGCCGAGGAGCTCTGCGTCACGCAGGGCGCGGTCAGCCATCAGGTGAAGGCGCTCGAGGCTGAGCTCGGGCTCAAGCTCTTCAACCGCGAGCGCCAGCGGCTGGTGATCACCGAGGCGGGCCGTGACTACCTGAACGTGGTCCGCGACGCCTTCGACCGTATCGCCATCGGCACCGAGCGGCTTTTGCAGCGACAGAACTTCGGGGTGCTCACGGTCAGCACTTCACCTGACTTCGCGGCCAAGTGGCTGGTGCATCGGCTCGGGCGCTTCGCGGAGGCCTACCCGAGTATCGAGCTCAGGGTGTCGGCGACGCTGCATCACGTCGACTTCGCCCGCGAGGACATCGATCTGGCCGTTCGTCATGGCGAGGGTCGTTGGCCGGGGCTGCACGTGACACGGCTCTGCAGCGAGGAGCTGTTCCCGGTCTGCAGCCCGCGGCTCGCGACCGACGCACGCCCGCTGATTGAGCCGGCCGACCTGCTCGGCTTTCCGCTGCTGCATCTCGACGACCGGACGGTCTGGGCGACCTGGCTGGAGGCGGCGGGGGTTAATGTCGCAGGGGCCACGCACGGCCCCGTGCTGAACCGGGCGAGCATGGTGATCGACGCCGCGGTGGACGGCCAGGGCGTCACACTCGCGCGCACCACCCTCGCCGCCTGGGACCTGCTCAACGGCCGGCTCGTGCGTCCGTTCGCACTCGCCCTGCCGCTCGCCAAATCCTACTGGATCGTCTGCCCGAAGGCGTCCGCGTCACTGCCGAAGATCGCCACCTTCCGGGACTGGCTACTCGCCGAGGCCGCCGACGATACGCAACGGATCGCAGCGCTCGAGCCATAGGTCGGGCGCCTGCGCCACTTGATTTCGGTCAGGGCAGGCGCGTGTCCGACGTTGGATGCTGGGGCGGACGCAGGGAGGCATAGATGCTGCCGTTCGGCCACGACGCGTTCATCGATGTGTTCCGCGCCTACAATACCGCGATCTGGCCGGCGCAGATCGCCGCCTACGCGCTCGGCGCGACGGTTCTGCTTCTGCTGTTCCGCCCGACGCGGCTCGGTGGGAAGGCGATCGCCGCAATCCTAGGGCTGATGTGGCTGTGGACGGGTCTGGCCTATCACGCCGCCTTCTTCAGCACGATCAACCGGGCGGCCTACGGCTTTGCCGCCCTCTTCGTCGTCCAGGGCCTGATGCTGGAGTGGGCGGCGGTCACCGGGCGCCTGGACATTCGAGTTCGTGGCGGCGTCCGGGGCGGGATCGGGCCCAGTATGATCGTCTACGCGATGCTGCTCTATCCCGCGATCGGGGCGATGGCCGGCCAGAGCTATCCGGGCGTACCGGTCTTCGGGGTCGCGCCCAGCCCGCTCGTGATTTTCACCTTCGGCGTCCTTCTCATGGCAGAACCCTTTCCGCTCTGGCTCCTGATCGTCCCGCTGCTCTGGTCGCTGATCGGCGGCTCCGCCGCCTTTCTACTTCGGATCCCGCAGGACTGGGCGCTGCTCCTCAGTGGCGTCCTCGCGGCAGTCGTGTTCATTGTAGTGCGGAGGCACCATAACAAACCGCCCCTGCGCCCGTGACGTTGCTGCAGGAGCGAGTCCGGCCCTCTACCGTCAGCGCACGAGGGCTCGCGAGCCCGGCCAGTGGTGGTGCAGATCGTCAATCACGAGAGCGTGTCGGTGCTCTTGCGCCCCGTGCTCGCGGAGACGTGGATGGTCGACGGGCAGGTCTGGGTGCGCATGGGGCGGCGCCTCGGGTGCGTGAGCCGGCCACAGGCGGG
>NZ_DAIUBO010000329.1:0-3569 GCF_036846665.1 Amaricoccus sp.
CGGGCCGCGCCGGCCCTCCCCGGGGCCGGCGCGCTTTGCGCACCGTCCAGGGCCGACGCGTCCCGATCCTCAACCGACGGTGAAACCCGACGTCCCTCGCCCTGCGGCTTGCGCCTCCGGGCGACCGGACCGGACGACGCGCCACCGGCGCCTCGCCCTTTCGCTCCGGGGGTAAGTGGCGCGGGCCGCGCGGAGCGCGGCCTTCTTCCGAGGACCGGCCGCGGCATCTCCCGAGCGGTTCCTGGATGATTGCCTCGGACCGGCACTCGTCCCCCGTATCGGCGTCGCCTTTTCTTCGCGAATTTGGCGTCAGACAAATCCGTGCGCGCCTGCCTGCCCCCCGGCAGGCGCGCACGGATTACCCGGTGGTGGTGAAATCCAACCCCCTCGGCCGCCGCGCTCGCGCGCGTCCCTCCGACGAACCGGCGCGAGGCAGTGCCTCGCTCTTGCCGGTTCGGAATCGCCCCCGGACGGCCAATCGGACGAAACCGCCGTCAGCCCCGGCGCGGCATGATCGCCCCGGGATGGCCGATCACCTCCGAGGCCAGGCGATGGCCGGCGAGCAGGCGCTCGGGCGGCGGCGCGCCCGCGAGCAGCGCCGCGAGATAGCCGCCGTTGAAGCTATCGCCGGCGGCGGTGGTGTCGACGACCCGCGCCGCGGGCGGAAATCCCGGCAGCGCGCCCTCCCAGCCGATCGCGAGCGGCCCCTCGGCGCCGCGCTTCAGCGCGCCCTGCCGCAGCCCGGCCGAAGCCAGCCGCGCCAGCACCGCCTCCGTGCCGGACTCGCCCCAGAGCGCGAATTCGTCGTCGAGCGAGGGCAGGCCGATATCGGTCACCGCCCAGAAGGCGGCGATCTCCCGCTGCGCCGTGGCGCGGTCCGGCCAGAGCCGCGGCCGGTAGTTCGAATCGAAGGCGACCAGCCCGCCGGCCTTTCGGAACGGCCCGATGAACTCGAGCAATGCGGCGCGGGCCCGGGCGGAGAGCACCGCCAGGGTGATGCCCGACAGATAGACCAGCCCGCATCCCGCGAGCCGCGCCGGCGTCACCTCGGCCGGCGGCTCGAAGAGCGTCCGCGCGGCGGAGCTCTCGCGCCAATAGGTGAAGCTGCGCTCGCCCGCGGCATCGGTCGAGATCGCATAGAGCCCCGGCACGCGATCCGCCCGCCGCTCGATCAGCCCGGTGTCGAGCCCCTCCTCGGCGAAGAAGGCGAGCATCCGCTCCGAAAGCGCATCCCGCCCCAGCGCCGTGACATAGGCGACCTCAAGCGCCGGCGCGCCGCGCTTGAGATAGATGGCGGTGTTCAGCGTGTCGCCGGCGAAGCCCACCCGCGCCGCCGCACCGTCCTTCGGCAGGGTCAGCTCGACCATGCATTCGCCGATGCAGGCGACGCGGGTCATGCGCCCCTGCCCGCGAGAAAGGCCTGGGCGTCCTCGGCCGTCTCGAAGAGATGCGGCGCCCGGCTCCGGCGCAAGGTGCGGCCGAGCTTCATCCGGGTGAAGGCCGAGCCGGAATAGCGCGTGACCGCGCCGTAGTACCGCCGTTCGAGATCCTCCACCATGCGCGCATAATCCGCCTCGACCTCCTCGTCCACGCGGAAGCCGTCGTAGTTGACGATCACGTCGACCGGCCGGCTCTGCCCCGCCACCAGCTCCTCGACGCGCGCCCGGATGCGCGCGACATCCTCCCGGTTGCGGACGCGCAGCTTCTCGAAATTGATGTAGAGGCGATTCGCGTCGTTGTCCCGCTGAATCCGGTCGGCGAAATCGAGATGCAGCAGGTCGCGCGCGAGCTCCATCGCCGCCTCGCGGAAGATGCGGCCGTCCATCTCCACCACCTCGCGCATCAGGGGGCGGAAATCCATCTGCCCGAGCACGTCGCGCTCCAGGTCGATGCCGGGCGCGATCTCGGTCAGCTCGATCCCCTCGGGCGTCAGCGCGAAGACGCAGCGCTCGGTGACATAGAGCACCGGCCGGCCTTCGGCCGCGGCGCGGCGGCCCGAGAAGGTCACCTGCGCCACCGCCTCGCGCATCTTGCGCGCCCGGCCCTCGCGCAGGATCCGCAGCCTGCCGTCCTCCACGGCGATCTCGAGCCCGCCCGCGGTCAGGGTGCCGGCGAAGACCACGGCGCGGGCGTTCTGGCTGATATTGATGAAGCCCCCGGCGCCGGCGAGCTTCGGGCCGAAGCGCGAGACATTGACGTTTCCCGCCGCATCGGCCTCGGCCATGCCGAGACAGGCCATGTCGAGCCCGCCGCCGTCGTAGAAGTCGAACTGCGCATTCTGGGCGATGATCGCGTCGGTGTTGATCGCCGCGCCGAAATCGAGCCCCGAGGCCGGCTGGCCGCCGATGACCCCGGGCTCGGCGGTCATGGTCAGATGCGCGAGCAGCCCCTCCTCGCTCGCCACCGCCGAGACGCCCTCCGGCATGCCGATCCCGAGATTGACCACGCCGTTGATCGGCAGCTCGAAGGCGACGCGGCGCGCGACGATCTTGCGGGCGTCGAGCGGCAGCGGCGGCAGCGCGCCCGAGGGCGCGCGGATCGCCCCGGCGAAGGCCGGGGAATAGCCGGTGGCGAAGGTCTGCATGTGCAGCGCGGGCGGCGCCACCACCACCGCATCGACCAGGGGCGCCGGCAGGACGACCGCGCGCGGGTTCAGGCTGTGGCTCTCGGCGATCTGCTCGACCTGCACGATCACCAGCCCACCGGAATTGCGCGCCGCCATGGCCTGCGCCAGGTTGTCGAGGATCAGCGCCTCGCGCTCCATGGTGACGTTGCCCGCCTCGTCGGCGGTGGTGCCGCGCAGGAGCGCCACGTCGATCGGGAAGGCCTTGTAGAAGAGATATTCCCTGCCCCCGACCTCCATCACCTCGATGAGATGCTCGGTCGAGATCGCATTGATGCGCCCGCCCTCGAGCCGCGGATCGACGAAGGTGCCGAGGCCCACCCGCGTCAGCGTGCCCGGCTTGCCCGCCGCGATGTCACGGTAGAGATGGCTGATCACCCCCTGCGGCAGGTTCCAGCCCTCGATCTTGCCGGCGAGCGCCAGCGCCGCCACCTTCGGGATCAGCCCCCAATGCCCGCCCACGACCCGCTTCAGCAGCCCCTCGTGCCCGAGATGGTTGAGCCCGCGCTCCTTCGAATCGCCCTGGCCCGCCGCGAAGAGCAGCCCGAGGTTCCGCGGCCCGCGCCCGTCGAGGAAACGCGCCTCGAGCGCCGTCAGCAGCGCCTCGGGAACGCCGGTCCCGATGAAGCCCGAGGTGGTGATCATGTCGCCGTCGTGGATGAGCGCCACGGCCTCCTCGGCCGTCAGGACCTTGCGCCGCATGCTCCTCTCCCGCCCGACCCGCAGGGCGGCAGGATAGCCCCTTTCCCGGCCGCGGCGCCAGCGTTCCGGCGGCGAGCCAGGCGAACGGCATGGGAAGCCCATTTTCCCTTTTTCGACCGCCCGGCTGTAAGACGAGGGCAGCGCCCGGCCCGGGCGAAAGCGAAGCGCCCGCGTCGTGCCAAAGGCACGCCTTCGGCGTGACGGGGCGGGGCGGGCGCTGCCCGGCGGTGCCCGCCGGGCGGGA
>NZ_DAIUBO010000330.1:0-3512 GCF_036846665.1 Amaricoccus sp.
CCAGCGCAACCATCCCGCCCGGCGGGCACCGCCGGGCAGCGCCCGCCCCGCCCCAAGGCGGGCGCTTCGCTTCCGCCCGGGCCGGGCGCTGCCCTCGTCTTGTAGCGGGACGGTCGAAGCAAGAAGAAGGAATGCTGGATGCGATCGTCTGCGGCTTCCCCTGCCGCGCGATCAGGACCGGGCGGCCAGCAGGTTGAAAAGACCCTGCGAGGCCTCGCCGCTGGCGGCCTGAAGCAGCGTGAGCGCCGCGGAGGCTGGGCCCGAGGCGGCGGCGCCGGCCTCGATCTGGGCACGGGCGAGGAAGCGGTTGATCACCTTCTCCACCGCGGCCGGATCCTGGAAGGCGGTCAGCTTGTCGGTGCCGAAGAGCGCGGCGGTCTTGTCGCGCATCACCTCGCGCTGGCGGTCCACGTCGATCTTGGCGAAGGCGGCGGGCAGGCCATAGGCCTTCTCGAAGACCTGGCGCAGCGGCTTGGAGCCGAGCACCGAGAACCAGTTCGCCCCGTCGGGGCCGCGCGACATCTCCACCATCTCGCGGCGGAAGTTCATCGCCAGCCGCAGGTCGTTGCTGGTCTCGCCCACCGCCGCCTCGAAGGCGCGGGTGCGGTAGGCCTCGGTGATCCGCGCGGCGAAGCCCGAATCCCCGGTGCGGGCGCCGCCGGGATCGCCGAAGCCGAAGGCCTCGGAGAGCCTGGCATAGGCGGGCTCGGTGAGGCGGTTGGCGAAGGAACGCGGCTCGGTGGTGCCCTCCTCCAGCACCTTGCGGATGAAGGCGCGCTTGTCGAGCTCGCCCTCGAGCCCGAAGGCGCCGAGCGCGACCTTGAGCAGCCGGCGGTCGCCCACGAGCTCGGCGGCGCTGGTCACGCTGCCGATCCTTTCCTCGAAATAGGCGATGTCGCGCTTGAGCTCCGCCCCCTTGTCGAAGGCCGCCTGCTGCGCGGCCTGGGTGCGTTCCAGAAAGCGCCAGCCGGCGATTCCGGGGAGCGGGATGCTCGGCTGGAAGCTCATGGGCGCGCCTCCGCTCACGAGGCCGGACGGACGGCGAGCAGGCGGGTCTCGCGCGGCAGCAGGCCGCGCAGGGCCTTCAGCGTCTGGTAGAACCGCCCCTCGGCCACCGCCTCGGTCGCGGCGGCGAGATGGGCGCGGCTGTCGGCGTCCTGGAAGACCTGGCTCAGCTGCTCGATGCCGCGCAGGATCTGGCGCCGGCCCTCCTCCGGATCCGCCTCGCCGGCGAGCACGAGCTGCGCGATATAGGCGACGCGCCGGACCGGCGTGTTGGCCTCGTCGGGATGGATCGCGTCGCGCAGCCGGAGCACGTTGGCATCGGGCGTGAGCACGTTGAGCCGCGTGCGGCGGTCGCCGTTCTCCATGACGACGCCGTTGATCATGATGCGCTCGCGCGGGCCGAGCTTGAGGACGAGGCCGCTCATGCCGCCACCTCCACGTCGCCGCGCAGGCCCTTCATGATGGCGGTGTTGATGTCGATCAGCGCCGAGACCGAGGCGCGGCCGCCGAGCACCGCGAGGCTGTGCCGGCGCACGAATTCGGCGAGGCTGATGATCTGCGCGCGGAGCTCGACGGGCAGCGCGTTGCCGTCCTCCATCAGATCCTCGGCGAGGATGCCCCAGAGGCGCTGGTTGTCGAAGACCGCCTGGGCGATGAGCGGGAAATTCGACCTGTCGGCCTCGTCGATCGCCTTGAGGCGATGGGTGACCTGGGCGAAGACCTGGTATTCCGTGTCGCGCTGGGTGCGGATCGGGGTCGCGGCGGCGCGGTATCCGGAGCGGGCGTGGTCGTTCTTGTTCATCTGGTAACCCCTGAGGGACCGGGACGGATTCAGGCGAGCGACCCGGGATTGCGTCGAGATCGGAGGGGAGCCGGGGCGGGCTCGCGCCCGCCCCGTTCAGATGACTTAGCGGAAGAGCGCGAGCACGCTCTGCGGCGCCTGGTTGGCGATCGACAGCGACTGGACGCCCAGCTGCTGCTGCACCTGCAGGGCCTGGAGGCGCGAGGAGGCCTCTTCCATGTCCGCGTCGACCAGCGCGCCGACACCGACCTTGAGCGCATCGGCCTGCTTCGTGAGGAAGCTGTTCTGCGCCTCGATCCGCGCCTGGGCGGCACCGAAGGTCGCCGCCGCGGCGTTGGCGGTGTCGATCAGCGTGTCGATGTCGTTCGGGGTCGCCGTGCCGACCACGAGCGCCGCACCGAGCGCCTCGAGGTTGGCCGCACCGGTCGCGATGTTCTGCACGGTCAGCACACCTGCGGTGCGCACGATCGAGCCGGCCACGTTCACGGACGCAGCGGCCGCGTTGACCAGGTTGATGCCGTTGTATTGGGCAGACTGGGCGATCGAGGTGATCGTGCCGGTCAGCGCGGTGACGTCGGCCTGGATCTTGGCGGTATCCGCACCCGGATCGAGCGCCTGGACGACCTTCTCCTGCACCTGCTTGAGGATGTCGGAGATCTGCTCGGCGGCGGAACGGGCCACGCCGACCAGCGCCGAGGCGGAGGTGAGCGATTCGCTGAGCTTCTTGTAGGAGCCGACGTCCGACTTCATGGTGGAGGCGATCGACCAGCTGGAGGAGTTTTCCTTGGCGGTCGAGACGCGCATGCCGGTCGAGATCTCGTTCTGGACCTTGCCCATGCCGGTATTGATCGACTTGAGCGTCTGCAGGGCGACGAGGGCGCTGGTATTGGTGAGAATGCTGGACATAGGTAGTTTCCTTGTGGCGAGCGACGCCTTCGACGCCGCGTTTTCAAGCGTGATCCCGCCCATGCGGAACCGATGACCGCCATTCTGACAACTGCGGCGCCCGGCCGCATTCCGGCCTCGCCGCGCCGGCCCTTCAGCCGCGTAGGGGCACATTCAGCGAACAGGTCTAACCAAGTCCTAATGCCGGGGGCTATCGTGCCTAACAGCCGCTTACCGATGCTCGCATTTGTCGCGACCTGCCTCGCCGCGGCCTTCGCCGGCCCTGCCGCCGCCGATCCGCCCGGCCACCGGGGCGGGACGGCGCCCGAGCGCTTCCTCGACTGGCGGATGGATTGCCCGGAGGGGGCGTGTTCGATCTCGACCCGCGTGCTCGGGGCGGGCGGCCGCGAGGTGCTGCGCCTCGGCGTCACCGGCGCGGGCGAGCGCGCGCTGGTCATCGCCACGCCGATGCCGCTCTTCCTGCCCGACGGCGTCGATCTCGCCCTGGGCGCCGGGATCGAGCGGCAGGTGCCCTGGCGCAGCTGCTCGCCCGGCGGCAGATGCGAGGCGCGCCTGCCGCTCGACGCGGAGGTGCTCGCCGCGCTCAGGCGCGAGCGCGGGGGCACGGTGACCCTGACGCTGCTCGAGGATCAGCCGGTGCGGATCGGATTCTCGCTGATGGGCTTCACCGGCGCGCTCCGGGCGCTCGGCCCGGCCGCGGTCACTTCCGGTCCTTGACGCCCTTGGCGATGCGCCGGCCGTAGAGTTCGAGCCGGTGGTGCACGATCTCGTAGCCGAGCCGCGCCGCGATCTCCTCCTG
>NZ_DAIUBO010000331.1:0-3504 GCF_036846665.1 Amaricoccus sp.
TCGTCGCTTCCTGATGCTCCAGGACCGCCGGAACGGCCCGATCGTCGATGCGCGCCCGCTTAGTGGCAAACGGGCCGGAAAGCAAGCTGCCGCACCGCGCCGATTCCCGGCGCGCGGATGGCTGGGAAATTTCGGCGGAGGGGCCCGGAGTGCCGGTCCGGCATGCGGGATCCCGTCCTGATTTCAGGGACATGGCGCCGGAGCGCCGGGGGGGTGCGACAGGGCCGCTTTGCCGGTTGACAAGGATTCGCCCAGCGCCTAGCTTCCGCGCGCTCTGAGGGGGGTCCCTTCGGAGGCATGCCACAATCTGGCGGTCACGACTCGGGCATCGCCCCAGTCCTCTGGAATTTCGCCGCGTCGGATCCGAAGGCGGGTCCGGGCGCGGCACGTTTGGCGTTGGATGCCGAGGCGTCCGGGGCCGGTGAACGAAACGGTGAAGACGGGGTTGAGAGTTCAATGCCAACGATCCAGCAGCTGATCCGCAACCCGCGGCAGCCGAAAGTGAAGCGCAGCAAGTCGATGCATCTGCAGTCCTGCCCGCAGAAGCGCGGCGTCTGCACGCGCGTCTACACCACCACGCCGAAGAAGCCGAACTCCGCCATGCGCAAGGTCGCCAAGGTGCGGCTGACCAACGGCTTCGAGGTCATCAGCTACATCCCCGGCGAGAGCCACAACCTGCAGGAGCACTCGGTGGTGCTGATCCGCGGCGGCCGCGTGAAGGACCTTCCGGGCGTGCGTTACCACATCCTGCGCGGCGTGCTCGACACCCAGGGCGTGAAGAACCGCCGCCAGCGCCGCTCGAAGTACGGCGCCAAGCGTCCGAAATAAGGGAACGATCAGATGTCGCGACGTCACAGCGCCGAGAAGCGCGAGATCCTGCCGGACGCCAAATACGGTGACCGCGTGCTCTCGAAGTTCATGAACAACCTGATGCACGACGGCAAGAAGTCGGTCGCCGAGAACATCGTCTACGGCGCGATGAGCCGGGTCGAGCAGAAGCTGCGCCGGGCGCCGATCGAGGTGTTCCACGAGGCCCTCGACAACATCAAGCCCTCGGTCGAGGTGCGCTCGCGCCGGGTGGGTGGTGCGACCTACCAGGTGCCGGTGGAAGTGCGCCCCGAGCGCCGCGAGGCGCTGGCCATCCGCTGGCTGATCAAGGCGAGCCGCGCGCGCAACGAGCACACCATGGAGGAGCGTCTCGCGGGCGAGTTGCTCGACGCGGCGAACATGCGCGGCACCGCCGTGAAGAAGCGCGAAGACACCCACAAGATGGCCGATGCGAACAAGGCCTTCAGCCACTACCGCTGGTAACGGCAAGCTTTAGGAATTTCGAGATGGCCCGCGACTATCCCCTCGATCACTACCGCAACTTCGGCATCATGGCGCATATCGACGCCGGCAAGACGACCACGACCGAGCGGATCCTGTTCTACACCGGCAAGAGCCACAAGATGGGCGAGGTGCATGACGGCGCCGCGACCATGGACTGGATGGAGCAGGAGCAGGAGCGGGGCATCACCATCACCTCCGCCGCGACAACCACCTTCTGGCAGCGCCAGGAGGATCCGGGCCTCTCGGGGATGGACGACACCAAGTTCCGCTTCAACATCATCGACACCCCCGGCCACGTGGATTTCACCATCGAGGTCGAGCGCTCGCTCGCCGTGCTCGACGGCGCGGTCTGCGTGCTCGACGCCAATGCCGGGGTGGAGCCGCAGACCGAGACCGTCTGGCGCCAGGCCGACCGCTACAAGGTGCCGCGCATCGTCTTCGTCAACAAGATGGACAAGATCGGCGCCGATTTCTTCAACTGCGTGCGGATGATCAAGGACCGCACCGGCGCCACGCCCTGCCCGATCCAGCTGCCGATTGGCGCGGAAAACGCGCTCGAGGGCCATGTCGACCTCATCACCATGGAGGAATGGACCTGGAAGGGCGACGACCTGGGCGCGAGCTGGACCCGCCAGCCGATCCGGGCCGAGCTCGAGGACAAGGCCGCCGAGATGCGCGGCGAGATGATCGAGCTCGCCGTCGAGATGGACGACGACGTGATGGAGGCCTATCTCGAAGGCGAGGAGCCCGACATCGACACCCTGCGCCGGCTGATCCGCAAGGGCACGCTCGCGATGAAGTTCGTGCCGGTGCTCTGCGGCTCCGCCTTCAAGAACAAGGGCGTGCAGCCGATGCTGAACGCCGTGATCGACTATCTCCCCAACCCGCTCGACGTGCCGGCCTACCTGGGCTTCAGGCCCGGCGACGAGACCGAGACCCGCGACATCGCCCGCTCGGCGGACGATGCGCAGCCCTTCTCCGCACTCGCCTTCAAGATCATGAACGACCCCTTCGTCGGCTCCCTCACCTTCACCCGGATCTATTCGGGTTCGATCAGGAAGGGCGACCAGCTGATGAACTCGACCAAGGGCAAGCGCGAGCGGGTCGGGCGCATGATGATGATGCATGCGATCAACCGCGAGGAGATCGACGAGGCCTTCGCCGGCGACATCATCGCGCTGGCGGGCCTGAAGGACACCACCACCGGCGACACGCTCTGCGATCCGCAGAAGCCGGTCGTGCTCGAGACGATGACCTTCCCCGAGCCGGTGATCGAGATCGCCATCGAGCCCAAGACCAAGAACGACCAGGAGAAGATGAGCCAGGGCCTGCAGCGGCTCGCGGCCGAGGATCCGTCGTTCCGCGTCGAGACCGACATCGAGAGCGGCCAGACGATCATGAAGGGCATGGGCGAGTTGCATCTCGACATCCTGGTCGACCGGCTCAAGCGCGAGTTCAAGGTCGAGGCCAATATCGGCGCGCCGCAGGTGGCCTATCGCGAGACGATCAGCCGCAAGGCCGAGATCGACTATACCCACAAGAAGCAGACCGGCGGCTCGGGCCAGTTCGCCCGCGTCAAGCTCGAGATCCAGCCGACCGAGCCCGGCGAGGGCTATTCCTTCGAATCGAAGATCATCGGCGGCGCGGTGCCGAAGGAATACATCCCCGGCGTCGAGAAGGGCATCAAGTCGGTGATGGATTCGGGCCCCATGGCCGGCTTCCCGGTGATCGACTTCAAGGTCGCGCTGGTGGACGGCGCCTATCACGACGTGGATTCGAGCGTGCTGGCCTTCGAGATCGCCGCGCGCGCGGCGATGCGCGACGGGCTCAAGAAGGCCGGGGCGAAGCTGCTCGAGCCGATCATGAAGGTCGAGGTGGTGACGCCCGAGGATTACACCGGCGGCATCATCGGCGATCTCACCTCGCGGCGCGGCCAGGTCCAGGGCCAGGACACCCGCGGCAACGCCATCGCCATCGCCGCGATGGTGCCGCTGGCCAATATGTTCGGCTACATCAACACCCTGCGCTCCATGTCCTCGGGACGGGCGAACTTCACCATGCAGTTCGACCATTACGAGGCGGTGCCGCAGAATATTTCCGACGAGATCCAGGCGAAGTTCGCCTGAGCGTGAAGATATCGGGCTTCGCGCCCAGGGAATGACAGGAGGCCAC
>NZ_DAIUBO010000332.1:0-3485 GCF_036846665.1 Amaricoccus sp.
GGCGTGACGGGGCGGGGCGGGCGCTGCCCGGCGGTGCCTGGCCTCGGCGGGATGGCGGCACGAGGCGCGCGCGGAAACCGGCCTGAACTGGTCGCGCTGCCAAGTGCAGTTCCCCTGAGCCGAAGCGCCCGACCGAAGCGCAGCGACAGTTCTGCAACAGTCGCGCACCGGTTGCGCGGCTGCCCCGGGATGAGAATTTCCGATCACGCTCCCGTGAGCTACGCTGGCCTTCCGGGGGATCGGAAGCGCCGCTGAAATTTCTCAGGGCGTCAACGACGGGAGCGACGGGACATGACACATCGAAACTTCACGCGCGCGGCACTCGCCACGGGGTTCCTCGCGCTGCCGGCGGCGGCGATCGGCCAGGGCCTTCCGCCGATCGAGCACGAATTCTCCAACGGCAGCGTCCTGAGGTTCTACGGCCAGATCAACAAGGGCGTCCTGCAATTCGACGACGGCCAGGCGACCGAGACATACGGGCTGATCGACAACGACAATTCCGGCACCCGCGTCGGGCTCACCTATACCCAGGTGCGCGGCGACTGGACCTTCCAGAACGTCAACGAATTCCAGTACGCGCCCTTCTCCACCGCCACGGCCAACATTCTCGAGCAATCTCCGCCTTCGTCGGCCTATGACTGGAGCAACGCGAACATCCGCAAGATCGACTTCACCTTCGACAACGACCGAATGGGCAAGATCTGGTTCGGCCAGGGCAGCATGGCCACCGACGGCATCCTCGAGATGGATCTCTCCGGCACCGACGTGATCGCCTATTCGGGCGTGGCCGATTCCGCCGCCGGACAGCTGATCCGGGAGAGCGACGGCACGCTCTCCGACATCCAGATCGGGGACGTCTACGCCAATCTCGACGGCGACCGCCGTTTCCGCATCCGCTACGACACGCCGACCTTCGCGAACTTCACCTTCGCGGCCGCCTTCGGCCGCAACCTGCTGAGCAGCGACCCGGACGTGCGCGACGCCAATGTCTTCGACGCGTCGGTCACCTATGCCAATACCTACTACGGCACGGTCGAGCTCCAGGCCGGCCTCGGCTACAACTGGAAGGAAGGCATCGGCAGCTCGGGAGAAAGCAACATCTGGGGCGGCAGCGCCTCGGGAATCCACACGCCGACCGGCCTCAACCTGACCTTCGCCGCCGGAAGCGGCGACGAGAACGACAACAGCGGCGACTTCTGGTACACCAAGCTCGGCGTGCTGCGCGACTTCATCGGCTGGGGGGATACCGGGGCCTCGGTCGATTATTATTCCGGCGACGACTTCAATCTGGACCGCGACGTCGGGATCGACAGCACCACGAGCGACAGCTGGGGCCTCGCGCTGGTGCAGAACATCGACCGGGCCAATACCCAGCTCTGGCTGACCTACCGCAGCTACGACTATTCCGACAATTCGGCGAGCTACGACGACGGTCAGGCGATCTTCGGCGGCGCCCGCTTCCGCTTCTGACCCGGACGCCGGGCGGCGGTTGCGCTACCGCCCGGCGGCTTCCCGCTCCCGCAGTTCCTCGAGCCGCAGCCATTCCTCCTCGGCGGCCGCCAGCGCCGCCTGCCGCGTGACGAGGGCGTCGGTGGCCTTCCGGAACCGCTCCGGCTCGCGCGTGAAGAGCTCAGGATCCCCGAGCAGCACCTCCAGCCGGCCGATCTCTTGCGTGAGCTTCTCCATCTCGTCCGGGAGCCCGTCGAGCCGGTGCCGCTCGGTGAAGCTGAGCCCCGGGCTGCGTACCCGCGCCGGCCTCGGCGCCCTGGGCGTGCCAGATTGCGCCGCCCTGCCCGCGGCCGCCGGCGCCCGGGCCGGCGCTTCCTCGCCCCGCTGCGCGCGATAGTCGCTCCAGCCGCCGGCATAGACGGTCGCCCTTCCGTCGCCCTCCATCGCGATGGTCGTGGTCGCGACCCGGTCGATGAAGTCGCGGTCGTGGCTGACCAAGAGCACCGTGCCCGCGTAATCCGCCACCAGCTCCTCCAGCAGGTCCAGCGTCTCGACATCGAGATCGTTGGTGGGCTCGTCGAGCACGAGCAGGTTCGATTCCTGCGCCATCAGCCGCGCCAGCAGGAGCCGCGCCTTCTCGCCGCCCGAGAGCGCGGAGACCGGACCGCGCGCCTGGGTCTCGGCGAAGAGGAATTCCTTCAGATAGCCGACCACATGCCGCGGCCGCCCGCGCACCATGACCTGATCGTTGCGCCCCGAGATCCCGATGTCGCGGTCGCCGGTCAGGGTCTCCCAGAGGCTCGCCTCGGGATCGAGCGCCGCGCGGTTCTGGTCGAAGACCGCCGGCACCAGCCCCGCGCCCAGCCGCACCGTCCCCGAATCGGGCGCCAGCCGCCCGGTGAGCAGGTTCAGGAGCGTCGTCTTGCCGACCCCGTTCGGGCCGATGAGCGCGACCCGCTCGCCCCGCGCGATGCGAAGCGAGAAATCGCGCAGCAGCACCCGCCCGCCGAAGGTCTTGGCGATTGCCTTCGCCTCGACCACCAGCCTGCCCGAGACCGGGCCCGCGTCGAAATCGAGCCGCGCGGTGCCGGTCTGGGCGATCTGGCTGCGCCGCTCTTCGCGCAGTTCCGCCAGGCGGCGCAGCCGCCCCTGGTTGCGCGTGCGCCGCGCCGAGATCCCCTCCACCGCCCGGCGCCCCTCGGCCCGGATCAGCCGGTCGAGCTTGTGGCGGGCCAGATCCTCCTCGGCGAAGACCTTGTCGCGCCATTCCTCGAAGCCGGCGAAGCCGCGGTCGAGCCGCCGCACCGCGCCGCGGTCCACCCAGAGGATGCGGTCGGTCACCGCGCGCAGGAAGGCCCGGTCGTGGCTGATGCAGACGAAGGCGGTGCGCGTCGCCGCCAGATGGGCCTCGAGCCAGCCGATCGCCTCGATGTCGAGATGGTTGGTCGGCTCGTCGAGCAGCATCAGATCCGGCGCCGCCGCCAGCAGCCGCGCCAGCGCCGCGCGCCGCCGCTCGCCCCCCGAGGCGCGCCCCGGGGCGAGGCCCGCGTCGAGCTTCACCCCCTCCATCGCCATCGCGACGCGCCAATGCTCCTCGGCGGCGAGGCCCGCGGCGGCGAAATCCCCCAGGCTGGCGAAGCCGGCGAAATCCGGCTCCTGCGCCATCAGCCCCACGCTCAGACCGGGCCTGAGGAACCGCTCGCCCCCGTCGGGCGCCACCTCGCCGGCCATCAGCTTCAGGAGCGTCGACTTGCCCGAGCCGTTGCGCCCCACGAGCGCGATCCGCTCGCCGGGATGGATCGCCAGCGACACGCCCCCGAGCAGCGGCGGATCGCCGAAGCTCAGGGAGACGTCGCTCAGGGTCAGGATCGGCGGCTCGGCCATGGCCCGAGCGCCTAGGCCGCCCCCCGCCCGGCGTCAAGCCGCCACCCCGAAGTGCGCACGGCCATCGCATTTGTTCTTCTTCGACCGCCCCATCACGAGATGAGGGCAGCGCCCGGCCCGGGCGGAAGCGAAGCGCCCGCGTCGTGCCGGAG
>NZ_DAIUBO010000333.1:0-3422 GCF_036846665.1 Amaricoccus sp.
CGCGGGCCGCGCCGGCAGGCGACGGGAAATCCGGGCGCGGACAGGCAAGGCGGGAACAAACCCATGATATTCAGGGGCTTGCCTTCGCCAGGCGGCCGCGCAGGGAGACGGGAATGGTCCTGTGACATCAGGGGAACGCGAATCGATGCCCGCCCTGCCCGCAGCCCTGACGGCGGCGGGATCGGTCCTGATCCCCGCCGCGGGCGGCGCGCGGCGGATGCTGGGCGAGGACAAGCTGCTTCGCCGCATCGACGGAATCGCGCAGATCCGGCGCATCGCGCTGAATGCGCTGGCGACGGGCTGGCCGGTGATCGTCACGCTGCCCGAAGGCAACCGGGCCCGCCGGGCGGCGCTTGCCGGGCTGGAGGTGACGCTTCTGGAAGTTGCCGACCATGCCGAGGGCATGGCGGCCTCGCTGCGGCGGGGCGCAGGCGCGGCGCGGGGCGGCGCCCTGATGGTCGTCCCGGCCGACATGCCCGACCTGACCGGGGAAGACCTCGCCCGGCTCTGCCGCAGGCACGGCGACATGCCGCAGGCCATCCTGCGCGCCACCTCACTTGGCCGGCCGGGCCATCCCGTGCTGTTCCCCTCCGACCTTGTGGCCGGGATCGGCCAGCTTTCCGGCGACACCGGCGCCTCCCCGCTGCTTGCACGCCATGCCGACCGGGTGACCCGGGTTCCCCTGCCCGGCGAAAGGGCGCTGCGCGATCTGGACACGCCCGCGGACTGGGCGGCGTGGGAGACCGCCCGCGGGCAGGAGCAGGGGTTCCAGCCCGGGACGGGGATCGTGCCCGATCCCCTTGCCGATCTGCTGGACAGGACGGGCGAGGCGGTGATCGCGATCATCACCGGCGTCGAAGGCCCCTCCTATCGCAATCCCGGCACGCTGATGTGCCTTTTCCCGGACGGCACGGCCTCGGGCAGCCTGACGAACGGCTGCATCGAGGCCGATCTGGCCCTGCATGCGCAGACCGCCCTGCGGTCCGGGCGCCCCCTCCGCCTGCGCTACGGGATCGGATCGCCCTTCTTCGACATAAGGCTGCCCTGCGGCGGCGGGCTGGACATATGCCTGTTCCCGCTGCGCGACAGGACGGCGGTCGCGGATGCGGCCTTTGTCCTGCAGGGGCGCGCGGCCGTCGGGCTTGCCTTCGCGCCCGATGGCACGATGCGGCTGGCGCCGGCCGGGCCGTCCGGCTGGTCCGGGGGCACATTCGTCCTGACGCTGGTCCCGCAGCCGCAGGCGATGATCTTCGGCGACGGGCTGGAGGCGCAGGCCCTTGCCCGGCTGTTCCATGCGGCGGGCTTTCGCCACCTGCTTGCGGCGAACGGCGGGCATGGGGCGCTTTGCCTTGCCGATCCGTGGACCGCCATCGTGACCCTCTATCACGACCACGAGAAAGAGCTGGACATCCTTGCGCAGGCCCTGCGCGGCCCGGCCTTCTATGTCGGGGCGCAGGGCAGCAGGCGGGTGCAGGAGGCGCGCGCGATGCGGCTGCGCGACGCCGGCCTGCATGAGGCAGAGATCGCGCGCCTCCATGCCCCCGTCGGCTCGATCCCCTCGACGCGCGATCCGCGAAGCCTTGCGGTCTCGGTCCTTGCCGAGGTGGTGTCGGCCAGCCTGCACCTCACCGCCCCGCCGCTTTCGCGAGGGTGACCGCGGCATGTCCGGGCAGGACGGATGCTTGGGATACCCGGCCGGACAAGGTGAACCCTCATCGCATGGCGAAGGCACGCGCCTTCGCCAAGGAGGCTACAAGAACAGCGCCCCCTACCCCTCCGGCCGCGGGGATCCTTCTGCCTCGCCATCCGATACCTGCGGCAGGAGGCGGTAGAGGTTGCGCTCGCTGATGCCCAGAATGCCGGCCATCTCGCGCCGGTTTCCGCGGGTCCGGTCGAGAAGGAAGCGCAGGTAGGCCGCGCGCAGGTCGTCAAGGCTGGGCGGGGTCTCGAACCGCAGCACGACCTCGCCGCTGCGGGACTTGCCCACAACGCCCTTCGCGGCGGGCGCGGGGCCAAGGCCCAGATGGTCGGGCAGGATAAGCTCTTCACCAGCCGACATGATGATGGCGCGCTCGACCGCGTTGCTCAGCTCGCGCAGGTTGCCGGGCCAGCGGTGGCCTTGCAGCGCGCGCAACGCCGCCGGGCCAAAGGTCTTGCGGGTATTGCGCTGGAAATTGCGGTTGGCAAGCAGCGTCTCGGCCATTTCGCGGATGTCGCCCGGGCGGTCGCGCAGGGCCGGCAGCCGGATCACGAACGAAAGCATCCGCAACAGAAGCGGGCTGAGCGGGTCGGGATCGGCGGCGATATCCTCGACCGAAAGCGCCGAGCCAAGGATCAGCCGCGCCGCGCAGGGCAGGCTGGTGTTCGACCCGACCGGGCGGAAACTGCCGGATTCCAGCACGCGCAAGAGCCGGTTCTGCAGATCGCGCGGCAGCCGGTCCACGGCGCCCAGATAGACCGTGCCGGTATCGGCCGCACCGATCAGCCCCTCGACCTGACGGATGCGCCCGTCGGGGCCCGGCCGCATCTCGCCCAGGATTTCTTCGGCGGTCGGGCCGGCGGCGCAATCGACCGCGACGAAGCGCCCGTTGGCGCGCGGCGACTGGGCGTGCAGCTCAAGCGCGCAGCTTTCCTTGCCCGACCCGTCCTCACCCAAGATCAGGACCGGGCTTTCTGCGCCCGCAAAAAGCGAGATCAGCCGCCGCACCTCCATCATCTCGGGCGAAGTGCCCAGAAGCGGCCGCCGCTGCCCGAGCCGCGCCTGCCCCTGCCAGAAGGCAAGGTCGCGTTGCAGGTCGGCGGTGCCGAGAACCCGGTTGATCGCCAGCTCCAGCCCCTGCCCGCTGGCCGGCTTCACCAGAAAATCCGCAGCACCCGCCCGCACCGCCTGCACCGCCCGGTCGATCGACCCCTGCGCCGTCAGCACGATGGCCGGGCAGTATTCGCGCAGCTCGGGCAGGAAGGCCAGCCCGTCGGCATCCGGCAGCCGCAGGTCCAGGATGGCAAGGTCGACCCGCTGCTGCGACAGGACCTTCAGCGCCGCCGCCCGCGTCTCGGCGCCCGTCGCCTCATGGCCCAGCCGGCCGATCTGTTCGACCAGCAGGCGGTTCAGCGTCGCGTCATCCTCGATCACCAGGATGCGGCGGGAAGAGGTGGGGGTCATCGCGGGTCCTCGGGGATTGGCGGGGCATCGGGGTCGGGCAGGCTGAGGATGAAGCTGCTGCCCTGCCCGAGCGTGCTTTGCACCTCGATCCGGCCCTTCCAGCGGGTGACGATGGCATGGACGATCGAAAGGCCAAGGCCGCGGCCCGGCGTGCCGTCGGCGCGGCGGGTCCAGAACGGCAGGAAGATCCGGGGGAGAAGGGCGGGGCGGGGACCGCTACCCCGATCGCTGACCGACACCCACACTTTGCCCCCCCCCC
>NZ_DAIUBO010000334.1:0-3389 GCF_036846665.1 Amaricoccus sp.
TGGAGGCTTCGAGCTCGGCCTGGGGCTCGGGGTCGAGGCCGGTGCGGTCGCGGGTCAGCGCGGTGGCGTCGATCTCGGCGAGCGGGATGCGGTGGATCGGGTCGGGCATCTGGGCGGGTCCTATCGTTTGGCGGTGCGGTCGGGGCATGGGCGGCGCGCGCGGGGGTGGGCGCGGGGAGGGGTCTCGCGGGCGACAATACGCGAGGTTCCGGAGGTGTTGCCTGTCCTGGCGACGGCGCGTTCGGCGGCGGCTAGGCCATGACGAGCACGGCGGCGCCGGCGACGCGGCCGGCGCGCAGGGCGTCGAGGGCGGAATTGGCCGCTTCGAGCGGGAAGGTCTCGATCTCGCTCGCGATGCCGGCGCGGGCGACGATGTCGAAGAAGTCGAGCCCGTCCCGGCGGGTGAGATTGGCCACCGAGCGCAGCACGCGCTCGCCCCAGAGATCGGCGTAAGCGAAGCCCGGGATGTCGCTCATGTGGATGCCGCCGCAGACCACGATGCCGCCCTTGCGCACGGCGCGCAGTGCCGTGGGCACCAGCGCGCCGACCGGGGCGAAGATGAGCGCCGCGTCGAGCTCGGCGGGCGCCGGCTCGTCCGAGCCGCCGGCCCAGGCGGCGCCGTTGCGCCGGGCGAGGTCCTGGGCGGGCCGGTCGCCGGGGCGGGTGAAGGCGTAGACCTCGCGGCCCTGCCAGCGGGCGGTCTGGGCGACGAGATGGGCGGCGGCGCCGAAGCCGTAGATGCCGAGGCGCCGGGCCTCGCCGGCCATGGCGAGCGTGCGGTGCCCGATCAGGCCGGCGCAGAGGAGCGGGGCCATCGCCGCGTCGGACTGGCCTTCGGGCAGCGGGAGGACGAAGGCGGCGTCGGCGACGCAGGCCTCGGCATAGCCGCCGTCGCGGGTATAGCCGGTGAAGAGCGGCGCGTCGCAGAGGTTCTCGCGGCCCATGGCGCAATAGGGGCAGGTGCCGCAGGTATGGCCGAGCCAGGGCACGCCGACCCGCTGGCCCGGCTCGAGGCCGGTGACGCCGGGTCCGAGCGCGGTGACGCGGCCGACGATCTCGTGGCCGGGCACCAGCGGCAGCCGCGGCTCGTCGAGCTCGCCGTCGACGATATGCAGGTCGGTGCGGCAGACGCCGCAGGCGGTGATCGCGATGGCGACCTCGCCGGGTCCCGGCGCGGGCGCGGCGCGCTCCACGAGCCGCAGCGGCCTTCGGGCGGCTTCCAGGACCATGGCGCGCATGGCGGGCTCCCTCTCGCTTGGCCGTGGCAGTATAGGGCGGCCGGGCGGGCGGGGAAATCCCGGCTCAGGCCGCCGCCATCTCGGCGAGGATGGCGCGGGCGGCGGCGGCGGGATCGGGCGCGGCGACGACCGGCCGGGCGACGACGATGTGGTCGGCGCCGGCGGCGAGCGCCTCGGCGGGGGTGGCGGTGCGCTTCTGGTCGTGGGCCGCGGCGCCGGCGGGGCGCACGCCGGGGGTGACGATGAGCCTGCCCGCGGCCTCGGGCAGGGCGCGCAGCCGGGCGAGTTCGCGCGGCGAGGCGATGATGCCGTCGGCGCCGGCGGCGAAGGCGCGGCGGGCGCGCTCGACGACGATCGCGCCGAGATCGCCGTCGCGGATCAGGGCGGCGTCGAGGTCGGCGCGGTCGAGCGGGGTCAGCACGGTGACGGCGAGGATTCGGGTCGGGGCCCCGCCGCGGCCGAGGGCGGCGGCGGCCACCACCTGCGGGTCGCCGTGCACGGTCAGGAAGTCGGGCGCGACCTCTTCCGCGAGCCCGCGGGCGGCGGCGGTGACGGTGGCGCCGATGTCGAAGAGCTTCATGTCGAGGAATACGCGCCTGCCCTCGGACTTTAGCTCGCGGGCGAGGTCGAGGCCGCCGGAGGCCAGCAGGCCGAGGCCGATCTTGTAGAACCCGACGGAATCGCCGAGCCGTGCCACCATGGCGCGGGCGGCATCGGCATCGGGCAGGTCGAGGCCCACGATCAGGCGGTCATCGGACATAGCGGCAGGCCCTCCGGACACCCCGGACCTGCCTCCCGCCGGTGCGGCTGTCAAGATCCCGGAGGCGCCCGACGGCCCGGCCGCCGCATTGGGCCGGCGGTTCGAGGTGGATTGGGATGCGGGCGCGATCCGGGGAATGCTCGCCGAGGCGCTCGAGGGCGGCCGCGGCGATGCATCCTTTCCCGCCTGGCCGGCGCGGAATGCCGTCCGGCGGGCACCATCTGGCGCTGCCCTCGTCTTGCCGCGGGACGGTCGAAGAGGGAAGAATGACCGCCGGATGCGATAGCACCGGGGGCAGGCAGGCGCGCGCGGACCTGCGCGCTGCCAGATCTGCGAAGGAGGCCGGCGTGGCCAAGGGGCCGCCAAGAAGCGGCGGGGCGGGCCTTGAGCGCCCGTGCGCCCGGCCCCATATCGAGGACGAAGGGGCCGCGCCATGGTGGGCGGCCCGGCAGATCCGAGGCTCCGGGGAGGCGGTCCGAAGGGACGCGTCCCGAGGGGCGCTTGCAAGGAGAGAAGCATGAACTTCGAGAAGTTCAGCGAGAGGGCGCGGGGATTCGTGCAGGCGGCGCAGACGATCGCGCTGCGGGAGAACCACCAGCGGGTGCTGCCCGAGCATCTGCTCAAGGCGCTTCTCGACGACGAGCAGGGGCTCGCGTCGAACTTGATCGCCAAGGCGGGTGGCGATGCCAAGCTGGCGCTGGCGACGGTGGATGCCGCGCTGGCCAAGCAGCCGCAGGTCGAGGGCGACCAGATGTACATGGACACCCAGACCGCGAAGGTGCTGGCCGAGGCGGAGAAGCTCAGCCAGAAGGCCGGCGACAGCTTCGTGACCGTGGAGCGGATGCTGACGGCGCTGGCGGTGACGAAATCCGGCGCCAACGACGCGCTGAAGACCGCGGGCGTGACGGCGCAGGCGCTGAACGCGGCGATCAACGACGTGCGCAAGGGGCGCACCGCCGACAGCGCCAATGCCGAGGCCGGGTTCGATGCGCTGAAGAAATACGCCCGCGACCTGACGGAAGCGGCGCGCGAGGGCAAGATCGACCCGATCATCGGCCGCGACGAGGAAATCCGGCGCACCATGCAGGTGCTGAGCCGGCGGACCAAGAACAACCCGGTGCTGATCGGCGATCCCGGCGTCGGCAAGACGGCCATCGCCGAGGGGCTGGCGCTTCGGATCGTCAACGGCGACGTGCCCGAATCGATCGCCGACAAGCGGCTCATGGCGCTCGACATGGGCGCGCTGATCGCCGGTGCGAAATATCGCGGCGAGTTCGAGGAGCGGCTGAAGGCGGTGCTCACGGAAGTGCAGGCGGCCGCCGGCGAGATCATCCTCTTCATCGACGAGATGCACACGCTGGTCGGCGCCGGCAAGGCGGAAGGCGCGATGG
>NZ_DAIUBO010000335.1:0-3367 GCF_036846665.1 Amaricoccus sp.
CGGCCTCGATCACCTCCCATTTCGAGCTGTCGATCATCACCGGCACGCGGGCGATGTCCGGCTCGGACGCGACGAGGTTCAGGAACTCGACCATCGCGGCCTTCGAATCGATCAGACCCTCGTCCATGTTCACGTCGATGATCTGCGCGCCGTTCTCGACCTGATCGCGCGCGACCTCCAGCGCGGCGGCATAGTCGCGGTTGACGATCAGCTTGCGGAAGCGCGCCGAGCCGGTGACGTTCGTGCGCTCGCCGATGTTCACGAAGGGAATGTCGGGCGTCAGCACGAAGGGCTCGAGGCCCGAGAGGCGGAGGAGCCGGGTCATGCGGGCACCTCCCGCGGCGCGAAGGGCGTGATGGCCTCGGCGATGGCGCGGATATGGTCTGGCGTGGTGCCGCAGCAGCCGCCGACAACATTGACGATGCCCTCGCGCGCGAACTCGGCCACCGCCGCCGCGGTCCGGTCGGGCGTCTCGTCGTAGAGGCCGAAGGCGTTGGGCAGCCCGGCGTTGGGATAGGCGCAGGTCCGCGTCGTGGCCACGGCCGCGATCTCGGCCATGTGCGGGCGCATCGCGGCCGCCCCGAGCGCGCAGTTCAGCCCCACCGTGAACGGCCGGGCATGGGCGACGGAATGCCAGAAGGCGGTGGGCGTCTGTCCCGACAGCGTTCTGCCCGAGGCGTCGGTGATCGTGCCGGAGATCATGATCGGCAGGCGGCGGCCCACCTTGGCGAAGCTCTCGAAGGCGGCGAAGATCGCCGCCTTGGCGTTGAGCGTATCGAAGATCGTCTCGATCAGGATCAGATCGGCGCCACCCTCGATCAGACCGTCGATCTGTTCGCCATAGGCCACGCGCAGCTGATCGAAACCGACGGCGCGAAAGCCGGGATCGTTCACGTCGGGGCTGATCGAGGCGGTCCGGTTGGTCGGCCCCACCGCGCCGGCCACGAAGCGCGCGCGGCCGTCCCGGGCCGTGGCGCGGTCGGCCGCCCGTCGCGCGACCTGCGCGCCGGCGACGTTGAGATCGTGCACCGCCGCTTCCAGGCCGTAATCCGCCTGCGCGATCGAGGTCGAGGAGAAGGTGTTGGTCTCGAGGATGTCCGCACCGGCCATGGCAAACTGAAACTGGATGTCCTCAACCGCTTTCGGCTGGGTCAGGACAAGAAGGTCGTTGTTGCCCTTCTGCGGATGCTCGGAACGATGCCAATGCCGACAGCCGGGCCCATGCCCAGGGCCTCGCTCATGACCCGCTCCAACGAAATCCTCCTCCGTCATGTCGAGCGCCTGGATCATCGTGCCCATCGCCCCGTCGAGGACCAGGATTCGCTCCTTGGCCAGCGCCCGCAGCTCCGCCAGCCGAGCGGGTCCGGGTAGTCTGAAGGCTTCCATGCCAGTCGTCCCCGCAATTGCCGTCACCAGCCATACCCCACCCGATGGATGAAGAAAAATGACATTCATTGCAAAAAGCATGAGCCTCAGTCATGGTTCCGGGCCACGACATTCTGGATCGGCCCGGCTTGTGGGCGCCGGGCCATCACGGCAAGCAAGGCAGCGCCGCGTCAGCTGAATCCTGTTCTCGACCGGCCTGTTGCTCTCTTCCGGCGATGGAGCAGCACGTCTTCGATCACCACTTCCACCGGGCACGTTCGGCCCGGATCACCGCGGGTAGGCCGATGCAGGCCGGACTCGGACCGTGCAGGAATTGGGTTCCAGGACTGCGCCTGCAAAAGTGCCTGGCTTCCAGATCCCGTGCTCCGAGGGCGATTCCGATGCCCAGTTCTTCCGGCGACCGGACCGAAGGCGGCCATCCTCAAGCCGGCGTTCCCGGCAGCAGGAGATCGAGTCGTTGCTCGGAAGACGCCGATCGGGTGCCCCGCAGCCACGGCGCTCAGGTGCCCCGAACCGCCCAAATGCGTGCGCCCGCCGCGGTTGCCATCGCCCACATGGACCAGATTCCCTTCCCGCACCCTCTTGAGAGGGTTGCGCTGCAAGGTGCCGCTATTTCGGTGCCGGCCGGATCCGCCTGGGTCACTCCCATTCGATGGTGCCCGGCGGTTTTGATGTGATATCGTAGGTAACGCGGTTTATGCCTTTGACTTCGTTTATGATCCGCGTGGCGGTTTCCGACAGGAACGGGTGGTCGAACGGATAGTAGTCCGCGGTCATCCCGTCGACGGAGGTCACCGCCCGCAGGGCGCAGACATAATCGTAGGTGCGCCCGTCGCCCATGACGCCCACGGTACGGACCGGGAGCAGGACGGCGAAGGCCTGCCAGATCGCATCGTAGAGACCGTGCCGCCGGATCTGCTCGAGATAGACCGCATCGGCCTTGCGCAGGATGGCGAGCTTCTCGGGGGTGATCGCGCCGGGGCAGCGGATGGCGAGGCCGGGGCCGGGGAAGGGGTGCCGGCCGACGAAGCTCGCCGGCAGGCCGAGCTCGCGCCCGAGCGCGCGGACCTCGTCCTTGAAGAGCTCGCGCAGCGGCTCCACCAGCTTCAGATGCATCCGTTGCGGCAGGCCGCCGACATTGTGGTGGCTCTTGATGGTCACCGAGGGGCCGCCGGTGAAGCTGACGCTCTCGATCACGTCCGGATAGAGGGTGCCCTGGGCGAGGAATTCGGCGTCTCCGACCTCGCGGGCGCGCGCCTCGAAGACCTCGATGAAGAGGCGCCCGATGATCTTGCGCTTGGCCTCCGGCTCGTCGATGCCGGCGAGCGCGGCAAGGAAGCGGTCGCCTTCGTCCGCGTGGATCAGCGGGATATTGTAGTGGTCGCGGAAGAGGCCCACCACCTCGTCGGCCTCGCCCTGGCGCATCAGGCCGGTGTCGACGAAGACGCAGGTGAGCTGCTCGCCGATCGCCTCGTGAATCAGCACGGCGGCGACAGAGGAATCCACGCCCCCGGAGAGGCCGCAGATGACCCGGGCCTCGCCCACCTGGGCGCGGATCGCGGCGATCGCCTGCTCCTTGTAGGCGGCCATCGTCCAGTCGCCGGTGAAGCTGGCGAGGTCGGTGAAGTTCCTCAGGATCCGCGCGCCGTTGACGGTGTGATGCACCTCCGGATGGAACTGCACCGCGTAGAAATGTCGCGCCGGGTCGGCGACGATGGCGAAGGGCGCGTTCGGCGAGGCGCCGATCACCGAGAAGCCCGGGGCGAGGGCCGTGACCCGGTCGCCGTGGCTCATCCAGACCTCCTCGCGCCCGGTGGCGAAGAGTCCGGCGAAGAGCGGATCGGCGGTGTCGGTGGGGCTGACGAAGGCGCGGCCGAATTCGGCGTGATGCCCGGCCCCCCCCCGGCCGCCGGGCCGTTCCATCATCACCTGCTGGCCGGAGCAGATCCCCAGGACCGGGACGCCGCAACCGAAGACCCCC
>NZ_DAIUBO010000336.1:0-3260 GCF_036846665.1 Amaricoccus sp.
GAGCAGCGGAATCATAATCCGCGTGTCGGGGGTTCAAGTCCCTCCTCCGCTACCAAGAAATCAAATGCCTGGCAAAATTCGACCGGCGGCGCGGCCATCGTGGCTGGGCGGCTCGGCCGGTGGGTGGCGGTCGTCCGCGAGCCGTGCCGGTGGGTGCTGGCGTCTGAATCTGCCGGGTCCCAAGTCAGGGGCGCTGGGCGATGTTGCCGCCGTCGATCCGGCGCAGCGAGATGTCGAGCCGCGCCTCGGCCGCGGCGATCTCGTTCAGTGCGCGCCGCGTGTAGCCCATGTGATCCTCGGCGGCGCGGGCGGCCGCGGCGGGGTCGTGCGCCATGACGGCGTCGTAGATGGCGCGGTGCTGGAGCCGCAGCACGTCGCGCACCTCGGTCCGCGAATAGAGCTTCTCGCGGTTGTGGAACACGCCCTCGCGCAGCATGCCCGAGAGCGCCCGCATGATCTGCAGGAGCACGATGTTGTGGCTGGCCTCGTAGATCGCGAGATGCAGGTCCACGTCGGCCTCGGCCTCGTCGCGGGCATCGGCCTGTTCGTGCGCCGCCTCGATCCGCTCGACGCAGCGCGTCAGGGTCTGGCGGTCGATGTCGCTGGCCCGGGTCGCGGCGAGGCCCGCGGCCATCCCCTCGAGCGTGCCGCGCAGCTCGAGGTAGTCGTCGATCACCCTGCCGCCCGTGGACATGAGCTCGATCAGCGGATCGGTGAGGCTGGTCGCCAGCGGCGCGATCCGCCGGGTTCCGCCGGCGTCGGTCTCGATCAGGCCCTTGTCCTCGAGGATCTTGAGCCCCTGCCGCAGGGTCGGGCGCGACACGTCGAGCCGTAGCGCCATCTCCCGTTCCGGCAACAGTGGATCGCCCGAGCGCAGCGAGCCTTCGAGAATCAGATCCTCGATATGCCGGACCGTGGCCTGGGCGGCGCTGGCGCCCTTGTTCACCCTGCTGTCCATGATCGCGCCTCCGAACCGTCTGGCGTTCCATCGGAATCCCAGCCTAGCCGCGGCCGCGCCGATGGGCAATTCAATTTTTTGTTTGACATGTCCGGTAAAAATCTTTTACCTACACACTGAGAGTGGAAATCAAAAATTCCATCGCGACGGCAACGAATGGGCGACGGCGGCTCGCCCGAGAGCAAGGCCGTCGTGCGTCTGAGAAGGGGAGGGCGAATGACCAGGGACCGACAAGAGGAACAATCCGTGACGCGCGCCGACTTGCTCGACAAGCTCGGCGGCATCGTGGGGAGGCGGCATGTGATGACCGCGGCCCGCGCCACGCGCCGGTACACGCGGGGGTTCCGCTACGGCTCGGGGCCGGTGGCGGCGGTGGTACGGCCCGGATCCCTGGTCGAGATGTGGCGGGTGCTGAACGTCGCCGTCGCCGCCGGCCGGGCGGTGATCCTCCAGGCGGCCAATACCGGGCTGACCGGCGGCTCGACCCCCTGGGGCGAGGATTACGACCGCGAGATCGTGCTGGTCAGCGTCATGCGGCTCAGGGGCGTGCATCTGATCGAGGCGGGGCGGCAGGTGGTCTGCCTGCCCGGCGCGACGCTCGACGCGCTGGAGAAGCGCCTGCGCCCGCTGGGGCGGGAGCCGCATTCGGTGATCGGCTCGAGCTGCATCGGCGCCTCGGTGCTCGGCGGCATCTGCAACAATTCCGGCGGCGCGCTGATCCAGCGCGGCCCGGCCTATACCGAGATGACGCTCTATGCCGAGGTGCGCGCGGACGGATCGGTCGCGCTGGTCAATCACCTGGGCCTGGATCTGGGCGACACCCCCGAGGAGATCCTCGCCCGGCTCGAACGCGGCGACCTGCCGCGGCCGGCGCCCACCGATGCCTGGGCCTCGGACCGAGAATATGCCACCCATGTGCGCGACGTCGACGCCCGGACCCCGGCGCGGTTCAACGCCGATCCGCGGCGGCTGCACGAGAGCGCGGGCTGCGCCGGCAAGCTGGCGGTCTTCGCGGTGCGGCTCGACACCTTCGAATCCGAGACGGAGACCGCGGTCTTCTATATCGGCAGCAACGATCCCGACGAGCTGACGGCGATCCGCCGCCATATCCTGACCCGGTTCGACAACCTGCCCGTCGCCGGCGAATACATCCACCGCGACGCCTATGACGTGGCGGCCCGGTACGGCAAGGACACGTTCCTCTTCATCCAGCGCGCGGGCACCGACCGGATGCCGGCCCTCTTCGCCGCCAAGGCGCGGATGGATGCGCTGACCGAGCGGCTCGGCCTCGGCGCCACCCTGTCGGACCGGCTGGCGCAGGCGGCCGCCTCGCTGGCGCCCGGGCATCTGCCGGCGCGGATGACCGATTTCCGCGACCGCTTCGAGCATCACCTGCTGCTGCGCATGGGCGGCGCCGGCATCGCCGAGGCGCGGGACTATCTGTCGGCGCTGTTTCCCTCGGCGAGCGGGGACATGTTCGAATGCACGCCCGCCGAGGGGACCGCCGCCTTCCTGCACCGCTTCGCGGTCGCGGGCGCGGCGGTCCGATACCGCGCCATCCATGCGCGCGAGGTCGAGGACATCGTGGCGCTCGACATCGCGCTGCGCCGCGACGACCGGGAATGGGTCGAGACCCTGCCGCCCGAGATCGACGGGAAGATCGTCAAGAAGCTCTATTACGGCCATTTCTTCTGCCACGTCTTCCATCAGGACTACGTGGTGGCCAAGGGCCATGACTGCCTCGCGCTGGAGCACGAGATGTGGCGGCATCTCGACCGGCGCGGCGCTGAATACCCGGCCGAGCACAATGTCGGCCATCTCTACCACGCCAAGCCGGATCTGGCCGGGTTCTACCGCTCCATCGACCCGACCAACAGCTTCAATCCCGGGATCGGCCAGACATCGAAATGCGCGCACTGGCATTAGGCCAGGGCACTTCGAGCTGACTCACACTGAACCGGCGGCGATCGCCGCCCCATAGGAGGAGGAAATATGCCTGAAACCTTCACAATCATCCTGGCCACGCTGCCAATCGCCACGGTATTCCTGTTGCTGGTGGTCCTGGCGCGCTCGGCCAAGTTTTCGATGTTCGTGGCCTATCTGGTGACCACGGCGACCGCTCTGCTGGTCTGGGGCACCGAGCTCAACAAGGTGCTGGGCGCCACCGTCAACGGCGTCGTGACCGCCGTCAGCCTGCTCTATATCGTCTTCGGCGCGATCCTGATGCTCTATACGCTCGAGGAGAGCGGCGGCATCCGCTCGATCCGGAGGGGGTTCACCTCGATCTCGCCCGACCGGCGGG
>NZ_DAIUBO010000337.1:0-3251 GCF_036846665.1 Amaricoccus sp.
GGGCGACGGTCACCGTGCAGCTCTCGCCGAGCAGGAGCTGCGCCATCGGCTTGCCCACGATGTTGGAGCGGCCGAGGACCAGCGCATTCGCGCCGCTCAGATCGCCCAGACGGTCGCGCAGGAGCATCAGGCAGCCGAGCGGCGTGCAGGGCACCAGCGCCTTCTGCCCGGTGGCGAGGCGCCCGACGTTGATGACATGGAAGCCGTCCACATCCTTCTCCGGCGATACCGCGCCGATCACGGCGGCCGTGTCGATCTGGCTCGGCAGCGGCAGCTGCACCAGGATCCCGTGGACCGCGGGGTCGGCGTTGAGACGGGCGATGAGCGCCAGCAGTTCCGCCTGCCCGGTGGTCGCCGGCAGCCGGTGCTCCTCGGAGGCCATGCCGGCTTCGAGGGTCTGGCGGCCCTTGTTCCGCACATAGACCTGGCTGGCGGGATCCTCGCCCACGAGGACCACCGCGAGGCCGGGCACGAGGCCCTTGTCGCGCCTGAAATCCGCGACCGCCTCCGCGATCCGCCCGCGCAACTTCGCCGCGAAAGCCTTGCCGTCGATGATGTCAGCGCCCATCGTCCCGCCCCCCCGATCCGTCGAGGGCGCGTTCCTCGCGCGCGATCGACCATTCTATGATGCTGCGCCAGAGCCCCTCGACGAAGGCGGGCTCGAGCCCCCGCGCCGCCCCCGCCCGGCGCGTCCGGTCCAGCACCTCGGCCACGCGGCTGTCGATGCGCGCCGGCAGCGCTATCCGGCGCTTGATCGCGATCGCACGGTCGATGCAGGTGGCCCGGCGGGCGAGGAGCTCCACCAGTTCGGCGTCGATCCGGTCGATCTCGGCCCGCAGATCCGCCATGTTCGGGAAGCATTCGTCTTCGGCCATGGATCATGGCCATAGCGGCATCGGCGGGGGCTCGCAAGGCCGCTCCGCACGGGCCGCGGGACCGTCGCGATCGGTGTTCATTCGTTCCACTTCGACCATCCCGCAGCACGATGAGGGCCACGCGTGGCCGTGCCGGGCGCGGCCCGGCGGTGCCGGCCGGGCGGCAGGGTGACGCCAGGCACGCCCGGAGCTCGCATTTGTCCTCGAGGAAGGTCTGGCTATCCGCGCTGGATCAGCAGATGTTCGTTGGGGCGCCTCTTCACGAACTCGTCCTCGATCCTGCGAAGAACCCGCCTTTGGCCGCTGAAGGGAACCATTTCCACGGCCGCGTCGAAACCGACCCAGCGGTACTCGCTGTGCTCGTGGTTCAGGGTCACCTCGGCGGCATTGTCGATGAAGGCGACAAACACCGGGACGATCGCAATGCTGTCCCGGTCCGCTTCGTAGAACTGCTCGCATTCGTCGGCCGAATACAAGGTGTCCGGCTTCAAGCCGGTCTCTTCATCGAGCTCGCGCAAGGCGGTCTGCCAGGCGGCTTCGCCCTTCTCGATGCTGCCGGCCACCTGACACCACTCGCCGGCCAAGGACTGTGTTCTCCTCAGCAGGAGAACCTCATGTTGCACGTCGGTCTTCCTGAGGGCGACGAGGGACACCGAGGATGAGCGCACTGGAAGTTCCTGCATGTTCTGTCCCCTGCATATTATGCTTTCACTTCAATGCTTAGGTGATCGCGAAGACACGTCCAAGGGCGGCATGGTCCGCATGGCCGCCTGCGGCCTGTCCCGTCCGCCCGACTGACGTCCGCGGCCGCTGGACCGAGCCTCGGAACAGGGAAGCAGCCCGATCGACACTGGCCGATCGGGCCGGGGACCTTTGGGCCCGAGTGATATGAGAATCGGTGGAGGGGCCGGCGTCAGGCGGCCGGTTCGGGCTCCATGTCCTCGCCGCTGCGGCCGGGGCGTGCGGCCTTGCCGGTCTTGGGGATCGCGGAGATGCCCGAAGAGCCGGTGTCGGGGCGGTGGTCGTCGTCGTCGCCGTCGCGATTGAGCGGCTGGCCCTCGATGACCCGGGTGATCTCCTTGCCGGTCAGGGTTTCGTATTCCAGGAGCCCGTTCGCCAGCCGGTCGAGATCGGCGCGCTTCTCGGTCAGGATGCGCTTGGCGGTCTCGTAGCCCTCGTCCACCAGCGCCCGCACCTCGGCGTCGATCAGCTCGTGGGTGTCGGGGCCGGCATTGACCCCGCCAGCCTGCGGCCCGAGATAGGTGAACTGCTCGCCGGCATAGTCGATGTTGCCGAGCTTGTCGGACATGCCGAACTTGGTGACCATGGCCCGCGCGATGCGGCTGACCTGCTGGATGTCGCTGGCGGCGCCGCTCGTCACGTTGTCCGGCCCGAAGACCAGTTCCTCGGCCACCTTGCCGCCCATGGCCATGGCGATCATCGACTTGTATTTCGCCATGGTCACCGAAAGCTGGTCGCGTTCCGGCAGGCTCAGCACCAGGCCGAGCGCCCGGCCGCGCGGGATGATGGTGGCCTTGTGGATCGGGTCGTGCTGCGGCACGTTCAGCCCGACGATGGCATGGCCGGCCTCGTGATAGGCGGTGAGCTTCCTCTCCTCGTCGGTCATGACCATGGAGCGCCGCTCGGCGCCCATCATCACCTTGTCCTTGGCGTTCTCGAAATCCATCATCGTCACGAAGCGCTTGCCGGTCCGCGCCGCGGTCAGCGCCGCCTCGTTCACGAGATTGGCGAGATCGGCGCCGGAGAAGCCCGGCGTGCCGCGGGCGATGATGCGCAGGTCCACGTCCGCCGCCAGCGGCACCCGCCGGGCGTGCACGCCGAGGATCTTCTCGCGGCCCTTGATGTCGGGGTTGGTCACCTGCACCTGGCGGTCGAAGCGGCCGGGGCGCAGGAGTGCGGGGTCGAGCACGTCGGGGCGGTTGGTGGCGGCGATGATGATCACGCCCTCGTTGGCCTCGAAGCCGTCCATCTCGACGAGGAGCTGGTTCAGGGTCTGCTCGCGCTCGTCGTTGCCGCCGCCGTAGCCCGCGCCGCGATGCCGGCCGACCGCGTCGATCTCGTCGATGAAGACGATGCAGGGCGCGTTCTTCTTGGCCTGCTCGAACATGTCGCGGACTCGGCTGGCACCCACGCCCACGAACATCTCGACGAAGTCCGAGCCCGAAATGGTAAAGAACGGCACTCCCGCCTCGCCGGCGATGGCGCGGGCGAGCAGGGTCTTGCCGGTGCCCGGCGGGCCGACGAGCAGCGCGCCCTTGGGGATCTTGCCGCCGAGACGCGAGAACTTCTGCGGGTCGCGCAGGAACTCGACGATCTCCTCGAGCTCCTCCTTGGCCTCGTCGATGCCGGCGACGT
>NZ_DAIUBO010000338.1:0-3250 GCF_036846665.1 Amaricoccus sp.
CCCGCCCCGACCACGGCCACGCGCCGGCCGGTCGGCGGCGCGCGGTGGAAGGGATGCCCGCCGCGCCCCATCAGGGCATCGGTGGCATGCCGCTGCAGGCGCCCGATCTCCACCGGCTTGCCCTCGGCCGCCTCGCGCACGCAGGCCTGTTCGCAGAGCGTTTCGGTCGGACAGACCCGCGCGCACATGCCGCCGAGGATATTCGCCTCGAAGATGGTCCGCGCGGCGGCCTCGGGCTGGCCGGCCTGGATCTGGCGGATGAAGAGCGGCACGTCGATCGATGTCGGGCAGGCGGTGACGCAGGGCGCGTCATGGCAGAAATAGCAGCGATCCGCCGCCACGAGCGCCTCGTGCGCGGTGAAGGGCGGGGCGATGTCCGCGAAATTCTCGGCGATGCGTTCGGGCGGCAGGCGGTGCGCGACGATCCCCGGCGTCTGCGGCGTTGCGGGCATTGACCTCTCCTGGCGGGCGCAGCTCCGGGAGAAGGCTGACACGGGCGCGATTCTTGATCAACTGGTAAAACACTGCCGTGATCTGGCCGGCGAAGGGCAACGGGCGCCGGAGATCCGGTGCCGCGACCTCGCCCGGCCGAGTTCCCGGCACGTCCAGCACCCCCATCCGGCCCGGGCCGGGCGCACGGGCGCGCGGACGGGAGGCTTTGCGCCGGCCCCGGACTTGGTCTAAGCGTGGCATGGTCCGGCATCGAGGAGTCGTCATGATCCGTTCCGCCTTCGCTTTCCTGCTGCTCCCCGCTGCGGCGCTCGCGCATCCGGGCGCGCATCTCCATCCCCATGGCGCCGAGACGCCGGTCGGGCTCCTGCTCGCGGCGCTGGTTGCGGCGGTGGCCTTCGGGGCCTGGAAGGCGCGGATGCGCCGGTGATGATCCCCGGCGAGATCCTTCCGGCTGCGGGCGACATCCTCCTCAACGCCGATCGCGAGAGCATCGCGCTCGAGATCGCCAATACCGGCGACCGTCCGGTCCAGGTCGGCAGCCATTGTCGTCTTGCCGAGACCAATGCCGCGCTCGACTTCGACCGCCCCGGCGCGCGACGCGTTTTCGGGCTCAGCGGCGCGGCCATGGGGCCGCTCGACTGACGCTCGTCCGGGCCGCGCCGCCTTCCGCTCCGGCCACGGACATGCGATCGGGAAGGAAGCCATGCCGATCTTCGTTCTCGCCCTTGCCCTTGCGGCCTATGCCTATGCGCTGGTCACCGAGCCCGGATTCCGCCGCTGGGGCCTGATCGGCGGCGCGGCGGTCGGGCTGGGGCTGGCCGTCTACTTCTGGCAGAGCGCGCCGGAATCGAGCCGCGCCGAGGAGCGCATCGCGCCGCAGGAGCTGACCCTCGATCAGGTCACGCTCGAGCGCACATCCCGCGGCGCGACCCTGAGCGGCCGCGTCGCCAACGGCTCGCCCGAATTCCGCCTGCGCGAGATGACCCTCGAGGTGCGGCTCTACGACTGCCCGACACCGGCGACCGCACTCGCCGAATGCCCGGTGATCGGCGAGGCCTCGGCGATCGCGCGACCCGACGTGCCGCCGGGCCAGCTGCGCGCCTTCACGGCGCATTTCGTCTTCGCCAACCTGCCCGAGCCCGTCGGCACGCTCGGCTGGGATTCGCGCGTCTCGGGAACCCGCGCCACGGAATGACCCGGACATCCTCGCGGGCGAAACCGGCGTTCAGCTCTCCGCACGCAGCCGTTCCCGCCACGTCGTCGCATAGTCCTGCAATCGCCGGTCCGGGAGGATCATGCCGGCTTCGGCGGCCTCGGGCCGCTCCGGCCGGCGGCCCGTCAGTAGGGCTGCACCGATGCTGGTTCCGGTGGCCGAATCGCCGGCGCCGGCGACGGGCCGGTTCAGCGCCGAGGCGAGCATCTCCAGATAGAGCCGGTTGCGCGAGAACGGACCCTCGGTGATGACCGGCCCCTCGGCGCCGATCATCCCGGTGCAGACGCCGGTCATCAGGGCGAGATAGAAGGACAGCGCCACATGGCGCTCGCCGTCGCTCAGCGAGGCGGGATCGGTGCTCCAGGCGGCGGCACGGCCCTGGAACGGTCCGGACCTGGATTCCACGCCGGGCAGGAGCAGGATGGCGCGGTCGAGCACCTGCAGCACGTCGCGCTCCGAGGATGCCGGCGCGTGCCCCTTGCAGACGATTTCGAATTCGCGGCCGCCCATGAAACGGGCCGAGGGCACGGGGTCGCCGAAGGCATTCACGTTGATCAGCGTGTCGCGCGCCGGGTCGAGCTCGGCCGGATGCCCGCCGATCGCCATGGCGATCACCCAGGTGCCGGTCGAGACCACGGTGAAGGGCGCCTGCCGCCGCAGGAGATGCGGATAGAGCGAGGCATTGGAATCGTGGATCCCGCAATAGACGGCCGTGCCCGCGCCGAGGCCGGTCCGTGCGGCTGTCTCCGCCGAGACCGCCCCGATCAGATCCGTGGGCATCCGGACCGGCGCCATCTTCTCCCGCAGGCCGAGCCGGTCGACGAGGGGCGAGAAGCGTCTCTCCCAGGGCGCCCACAGATCGGTATGGCAGCCGAGATAGGTGACCTCGGTGGCGAGCCGCCCGGTCAGCCGCCAGACCCAGTATTGCGGATAGGTGACGACCGCGGCGATCCGGTCGGCGCGATCAGGCCAGGTCCGGAGCTGCCAGAAGAGCTGGGCCCCGAGGTTGAGCCCCCCGGCGAGACGCGGCGATCCGGTCTCGGCGAAACCGGGACGCAGGGCGTCATAGGCCTCGGCGAGGCGGTCCGGCCCGTCGTGCTCGTAATCGAGGACCGGGAGCACCAGGGCGCCCGACCCGTCGAGCAGCGCCGCCGCCGAGGCGTGGGCGGTGACCGTCAGCGCGTCGATGCGATGGCGCCGGTGCAGCTCGGCCAGGCCGCCGAGCATGAAATCCCAGAGCGCCTCGGTATCGAAATGCGGATAGGGGCCGTCCTGCCGGACCGCGTTCGGCATGGTCAGGACGCCGATCTCCTGCAAGTTGTCGAGATCGACCAGGGCGACCTTGGCGTTGGTCTTGCCGATGTCGATGACGCCCACATGCCCGCCCGCCATCGTGCTCATGCCCTCCGCCGGGCCGCGAGGCGGGCCCAGAGCCGCGGCAGCGCGATGACGCCGATCAGCATCAGGCCGACGAAGATCGACATCACGATCCCCGGCACGTTCAGGAGGCCGAAGCCGAAGGTGACCAGCCCCATGACGAAGGCGGCGATCACCACGCCGGGGATCGAACCCGACCCGCCGAGG
>NZ_DAIUBO010000339.1:0-3214 GCF_036846665.1 Amaricoccus sp.
GCGGCGAGCTTTGGCGCGGGCGAGATCTGGTGCGCTTGACGGCCACCGAATCGCTGCTGATGCGGGTCTTCGCCGCGCGCGCGCACGAGCCGGTCAGCCGGCAGGAGCTGGTGGAGGATCTGGGTGGTGGGGTCGCCGAAGCGCAGGAGCGCGCGGTCGACGTGCAGATCACCCGGCTGCGCCGCAAGATCGAGACCGACCCGAAATCGCCGCGCTATCTCCAGACGGTCCGCGGCTCGGGCTACATGCTCGCCCCCGATTGAGGATGCCAGGATGGACGACTGGAAACGCGTGGACAGCTATCTCGCCGGCAAGCTCCTGCCCGAGGATCCCGTTCTGGACGCGGCGCTCGCCGCCAATGCCGCCGCCGGCCTGCCGGCGATCGACGTCTCACGGGCGCATGGCAAGCTCCTGCACATTCTCGCGCGCATGAACGGGGCCCGGCGCATCCTCGAGATCGGCACGCTGGGCGGCTTTTCGACGATCTGGCTCGCCAGGGCACTGCCGCCGGGGGGCCGGCTGGTGACCCTTGAATACGCCGCCCACCATGCCGAGGTCGCCCGGGCCAATGTCGCGCGGGCGGGGCTTTCGGATCGCGTCGAGATCCGGGTCGGAGCCGCGCTCGACAGCCTGCCCGAGCTCGCAGCGCTCGTGCCCTTCGACTTCGTCTTCATCGACGCCGACAAGGAGAACAACGCCGCCTACCTCGACTGGGCGCTGCGCCTCGTCCGGTCCGGCGCGGTCATCGTCTGCGACAACGTGGTGCGCGCGGGTCGTATCGCCGACGAGTCGGCTTCGGACCCGGCCCTACAGGGGACCAGGAAATTCCTCGACCGCCTCGCGGCCGAACCCCGCCTGACCGCCACCGCGGTGCAGACGGTCGGCGACAAGGGCTGGGACGGTTTCGCGATCGCCATCGTCGACTGAGCCCGGCCGAAGCCACCGAACCCTCGTCCGTCTCCGGGCAGTCTCACGCATCTGTGACGCGGTCGGTGTCGCGGCGTGCTGCCGCGAGGCGAATGGCCCTGCGACCACGATGCCAAATCCAGCAACGGGAAACCGCGCCATGACCATGCCGCAGACCGACGACCGACCCTTCGATTTCCCGGCGATCGACCGCAGGACAGTAGCGACCCTGCTGATCGCGGGCGCCGTCGCGACGCTTGCCTTCGACGCCTTCGGGCAGGGGCTCAGCCCGTTGCTCGGCTTCGCGGCGCTCGCGCCGGTGCCGCTGGCGCAATCGGTTCTCAGGACGGCCTTCGGCCTCGACAGCGCCCCGGCGGCGCATCTCCTGCATTATTTCACCGGGCTCGTGGCCTATGCGCTGGGCTGGATGCTGGTGGCCCGGCCGCTGGCGCAGCGGATCGCGCCCGGCCTGCCCTGGTGGCTGGCCGCGGTCGCCTATGGCGCCGGCCTCTGGGTCTTCGCGCTCTATGGCATGGCGCATCTGGTGGCGGGGCTGCCGGCGTTCCTCGGGTTCGCCGGCATCGCCTGGGTGGCACTGATCGGGCATGTCCTCTATGCGGTCGTGCTCGCCGCCGTGGTCGAGGCGCGGCGGGGGGGCGTGACCGGAGGCGCCGCCGCACTCACGGCAGCGGGATGAATTCCTCGGTATCCCCCGGCGGCAGGCGGAAGCGGCCGTGCTCCCAGTCGCCGGCGCGCCAGGCCTCCTTGGCCGCCTCGATGCGCTCCTTCGAGGAGGCGACGAAGTTCCACCAGATGTAGCGCGGCCCGGCCAGCGTCTCGCCGCCGAGCAGCATGATCCGCGCGCCCTCCGGGCCGGCGGCGAGCGCGACGCGGTCTCCGGGCCGGAAGGTCATCATCCGCCCGGCCTCGAAGGTCTGGCCGGCGATGGTGATCGAGCCCGACAGCACGTAGAGCCCGCGGTCCTCGTGGCCGTCGGGCAGCGGCATGGCGGCGCCGGGGGCCAACTCGGCATCGGCGTAGAACATCTCGCTGAAGGTCTTCACCGGGGCCCGCTCGCCCCAGGCCTCGCCGAGGATGAGCCGGACGCTGGTGCCGCCGTCGCCGAAGACGGGCAGCGCCTCCTTGCCGTGATGCTCGAAGGCGGCGGGGGCGTCCTCGGCCGCTTCGGGGAGCGCGACCCAGGTCTGGATGCCGAAGAGCGAATGGGGGTGGCGGCGGGTGGCCGCACTGGTGCGTTCGGAATGGGTCACGCCCTCGCCCGCGATCATCCAGTTGACCGCGCCGGGGTAGATCATCTGGTCGGTGCCGAGGCTGTCGCGGTGCTGGAACTCGCCGCGGAAGAGATAGGTCACCGTCGCCAGCCCGATATGGGGATGCGGGCGCACGTCGATGCCCTGGCCGGTGACGAATTCCGCCGGTCCCGCCTGGTCGAAGAAGATGAAGGGGCCGACCATCTGGCGCTGGGGCGCGGGCAGGGCGCGGCGGACCTCGAAGCCGCCGAGGTCCCGGGCGCGCGGGATGATCAGGGTCTCGATCGCGTCCAGGTCGGTCGCGTCCGGGCAGACCGGATCGAGCGTCGGGTTCCAGCTCATGGTTCAGGCCTCCTTTAGCCGATGCAGGACGTCGCCCCATTCCGGGCGCCGCTTGAACTGGGCGCGGGCGAAGGGGCAGAGCGGCAGGATCTGGCGGCCCGCGGCGCGGGCGTCGGCGACGGCGCGGGTCACGAGGGCGAGGCCGACGCCTTGCCCGCGGAAGGCGTCGGGCACCCCGGTATGGTCGATGATGATGAGGCCGGTGCCGGCCCGGGAATAGGTCATCTCGGCCTCGTTGCCGGCGCCGTCGCGGTAGACGTAGCGGCCCTTGCTGGCGGTTTCCTCCACCGCGATGTCTGCCGGATCGATGGTCATGCGGCGATTCTCCCAGATTGCCGCGACGCTCGTTCGGTCGCGATCCTGCCCGACCGGGATATAGGCCGGTCCGCGGTCCGCGCCAACCGGGGGACGGGTGGCAGGGGAGGACGGATAGCGGGGGTGAAACGAGTGTCCCCATGAGGACAGATTGCAAGTATCTGATATTGTGACATAAAAGTGTTAACGTGCCGTGATGCAGCGGTTGGGATCGCTGTGGCCGGCGGCGGGAAAGCCGCAGGGGGTTCGCATTCCCGTACCGCGACCCCATCCATTGGCGGGTCGAGCGCGCCCAGCACAACCATCCCGCCGAGGCCAGGCACCTCCGGGCAGTATCCGTGTTTGGTCAAGGCCTGGTTGGCTGCCAGAGTCTGTCTTCG
>NZ_DAIUBO010000340.1:0-3213 GCF_036846665.1 Amaricoccus sp.
AACGTCACCGTGCCCACCTCGGGCGGCACCGGCTACGGCGGCAGCGGCGCGGCGGGCGGCGGCGCCTTCGACGCGGCCGGCGGCCTTGGCGGCGGCACGCTGCCGGGCACCGCGATCTCCGACCGGGTGCTCTTCTCGGTCGACCAGAGCACGCTCAGCGCCGAGGCGATCGGAACGCTCAACGCCCAGATCGGCTGGCTGGTCCAGAACCCCGGGGCGCCGATCCTGATCGAGGGCCATGCCGACGAGCGGGGCACCGGCGAATACAACATGGCGCTGGGATCGAGCCGGGCCAGTGCCGTGCGCAACTACATGGTCAGCCAGGGCATCCCCGACCAGCGCATCAGCATCATCACCTTCGGGCGCGAGCGCCCGGTGGCGACCTGCGCGCAGGAGAGCTGCTTCGCGCAGAACCGGCGCGCGGTCACCGTGGTGACCGGCGGCACGGGAAGCTGACCCGGCGGGCGGCATCGAAGGAGGGCGGGGACATGCGCAAGGCGGCGCATCTGGGAACGGCGGCGGTGCTCGCGCTCGTCCTGGCGGCGGGCGGGCCGACCTGGGCGCAGAAGGCCCAGACCGTCGCGGATGTCCGCGCCGAGCTGGGCGTGCTGAACGGCCAGGTGCAGCAATTGCGCGACCAGCTGGTGCAGAGCGGTGCCGCCGGCGGGCTTTCGACGGCGCCGGCGAGCGCGCTGACCCGCCTCGACGCGCTCGAGGCGGAGCTGCGCCGGCTCACCGGTCGCGTCGAGGTGCTGAGCAACGATCTCGCGCGGATCCTGCAGGATGCCAGCAACCAGATCGGCGACATCGAGTTCCGGCTGACCGAGCTCGAGGGCGGTGACACCGCCGTCCTGGGAACGCCCGAGCTCCTGGGCGGCGGCTTCACCCGGCCGATGCCCCGGCCCTCCGCCGGGGGCGCCCCGGGCGCGGCGTCCGGTACGGCCCCGCTGTCGGTCGAGCTGACGGTGACCGAAGAATCCGATTTCGACGCCGCGGTCGCCGCGGCCGAGAGCGGGGACAATGCCAAGGCCGTGACCCTCTTCGACGGCTTCCTCGCCACCTATCCCGGCAGCCCCTTCGCGAGCGAGGCGCAGTACCGGCGGGGCGAGGCGCTGGCGGCGCAGGGCGACTGGCGCTCCGCGGCGCGCAGCTTTCTCGACGCTTTCAGCGGCGCGCCCACCGATCCGATCGCCCCGCAGGCGCTCTATCGCCTCGCGATCAGCCTGAGCGAGCTCGGCCAGATCGAGGAGGCCTGCCTGACCCTGAACGAGGTCGACATGCGCTATCCGGGGTCGAGCCTCGCCGGCGACGTGGCGGCCAAGCGGGCGTCGCTGCGCTGCCAGTGACCCCCGGCGAGGCGCCGCTCGCCGCGGTGCGGTCGGCGCTCCTGGGCCTGCCGGCGGGACCGCTCGGCGTTGCGGTATCGGGAGGCAGCGATTCGCTGGCCCTGACCCTGCTCCTGCACGCGCTCTGTCCCGAGACCGGCCACGGCCTCGCCGCGGTGACGGTCGATCACGGGCTGCGGCCGGAGAGCGCGGGCGAGGCCGCCGAAGTCGGCCGCATCTGCCGGGACCGCGGCATCCCCCACGCGGTGCTGCGCTGGTCCGATCGCGACGGGCGCGGCAATCTCCAGGCCCGCGCGCGATCCGCCCGGCGGGCGCTGATCGCGGGCTGGGCCGCGGAGCGCGGCATCGCCGCCGTCGCGCTGGGCCACACGCTTGACGATCAGGCGGAGACCTTCCTGATGCGCCTCGCCCGCGGATCGGGGGTCGACGGGCTCGCCGCCATGGCGCCCAGGACCAATTCCGAGGGCATCTGCTGGCTGCGCCCGCTGCTCGGGACCAGCCGCGCGGCGCTGCGGGACTGGCTGGCGGCGCAGGGCATGCCCTGGGCCGAGGATCCGGGGAATGCGGACCTGCGCTTCGACCGGATCCGGGCGCGGGCGGCGATGGAGCAGCTGGCGCCGCTGGGCCTCGGGGCTGAGCGGCTCGCGGCGACGGCCGCCGCGATGGCACGCGCGCGCCTTGCGCTCGAGGTCGCGGCGGGGGATCTGGCCCGCGCCGCGGTCGAGCCGGGGCCGGCGGGGGACGCGCTCATCGACATCGCGGCGCTGCGCTCCGGAACGGAGGAACTGCAGCTGCGCGTGCTCGCCGGGGTGCTCGCCTGGGTCTCCGGCGCGATCTACCGGCCGCGATTCGCGTCGCTCGCCGCCGCGCGGGCGGCCCTGCTCCACGGGCGGATCGGGCAGGGGATCACGCTGCAGGGCTGCGTCCTGCGCCCCAGGTCGGGCGGGCGCGTCGCCGTCCGGCGCGAGCCCGCGCGAGCCGCGCCGCCGGTTCCGCTCGCCACGCGGGTCTGGGACCGGCGCTGGAGAATCGAGGCGGTCCTCCCCGGCGCGGATGTCGTGGTCGGTGCACTCGGGCCGGAGGGTCTGTACCGCTGCCCGGAGTGGCGGGCCGGAGGAGAGGCGCGCGAGACGCTCCTGACCACGCCGGCGCTCTGGCGTCGGGGCGAACTGGTCGCGGCACCGCTCCTCCGCCCGGACCCCCGCGTCCGGGCCAGCTTCGTCCCGGCGCTCACGCCGCCGTGGGAGGCACGATCGGACGTTGAATCCGGACGGTGAGGCCTTATGTTAGAGGCTCAAGCCTGCGAGGCGGCATCGCCGGCTTCCCGGACGTCTTAGGAGATACCGCCCGTGGGCAATGGCAAGAATATCGCCTTCTGGATCATCCTCTTCCTGTTGATGGTCGCGCTCTTCAACGTCTTCTCGAACGGCAGCCGCACCTCGATGGGCCGCGAGATCAGCTATTCGGATTTCCTCAACCGGGTCGAGGCCGGCCAGGTCTCCGCGGTTCGCCTCGACGGCGAGCGCGTCTACGTGACCTCCTCCGACGGCAACGCCTACCAGACCGTGCAGCCGCGCAATACCGACGTGCTGCCCGACCTGCGCGAGCACGGGGTCGAGATCCAGGCCGCGCCGCAGGAACAGTCGGGCTTCATTTCCGCCCTCGGCCTCTGGTTGCCCTTCCTCTTGCTGATCGGCGTCTGGATCTTCTTCATGAACCGGATGCAGGGCGGCGGGCGCGGCGGCGCCATGGGCTTCGGCAAGTCCAAGGCCAAACTCCTGACCGAGAAGCACGGTAAGGTCACCTTCAACGACGTCGCCGGCATCGACGAGGCCAAGGAGGAGCTCGAGGAGATCGTCGAGTTCCT
>NZ_DAIUBO010000341.1:0-3087 GCF_036846665.1 Amaricoccus sp.
CGGCGGAACTCGCCAAGCTCGGCGAGCCGGTGGGCGCGATGCCGCCCGCGCGCCTCGCCCAGGCCCGCACCCTCTTCGCCCGGGCGCTGGAAACCCCCGGCGGGCTGAAAATCCAGACGATCCACGCCTTCTGCGAGGCGCTCCTGCGGCGCTTCCCGCTGGAAGCGGGCGTCGCGCCGCAGTTCAGCGTGCTCGACGACCGGGCGGCCCGGACGCTGCGCGACGCCCTGCTCGATGCCCTGGCCGAGCGCGAGCCGGAGGCGCTCGCCGATCTCGCGGCGAATCTCGGTGGCGACGATCCCGACCCGCTGCTGCGCGAGATCGCCCGCAACCGCGCGGCCTTCGAGCGGCCCTTCGACCCGGGGGCGCTCGCCCGCGCCCTCGGCGCCGATCCCGCCCTGACCCCGGAGATCCTGCTCGGCGAGACCTTCCTGCCCGAGGACGCCGATCTCCTCGCCGCGCTGGTCCCGCATCTCGAGGCATCGGGCAAGAACGACACGAAGCTCGCCCAGGCCTTCCGCGCCATCCTCGCGGAGCGGGATGCCGCCGGACGCCTCGCCCTGCTCGAATCGGCCCTGCTCACCGGCCAGACCGCCAAGCTGCCCTTCGTCGCCAAGGTCGGAACCCTGCCGACCAAGGCGGTCCGCGCGGCGCATCCCGGCCTCGCGGCTGCGCTCGACGCGCTGATGCGCCGCGTCGAGGATGCGCGCCCGCGCCGCCTCGCCGGCGAGGCCTTCGCGCGATCCGCGGCGCTCAACCGTTTCGCCCGCCGCTGGCTCGCGGTTCTCGACGGGCGCAAGGCCGCCCTCGGCCTGCTCGATTTCGACGACATGATCGCGCGCAGCGCAGCACTGCTCGCCGATCCGGCCACCGCTTCCTGGGTGCTCTGGAAGCTCGACGGCGGGCTCGAGCACATCCTCGTGGACGAGGCGCAGGACACGAGCCCGGCGCAATGGCAGGTGGTGCGCGCGCTCTCCGAGGAATTCTTCGCCGGCGAAGGCGCGCGCGACCGCGAGCGCACCGTCTTCGTGGTCGGCGACGAGAAGCAATCGATCTACAGCTTCCAGGGCGCCGACCCGGCGGCCTTCGGCGACATGCGGGCGCATTTCGAGGCGCGGCTGGCGGGCATGGGCCGCGCGCTCCAGGATTGCGCGCTGATCCATTCCTTCCGCTCCGCGCCGCAGATCCTAGCGCTGGTCGACGCGGTCTTCGGCGGCCGCGCCGGCATGTGCACCGGCGGGGCCGCGACCCATGCCGCCATCGACCCCGCGCGGCCGGGCCGCGTCGAGCTCTGGCCCTTCCTGCCGAAGCCGGAACAGCCCGAGAAGACCCCGTGGTGGACCGCTCTCGACGCGCCCGGCCCGGACGATCCGGTCGAGCGGCTCGCGCGCCACCTCGCCCGGAGCATCGCCGGCTGGATCGCCGAGGGCCGGCTGCTGCCGGGCGGGAACGGCGCCCGCCCGATCCGCGCCGGCGACGTGATGATCCTGGTGCAGCGCCGCTCCGCGCTCTTTCATGCCATCATCCGCGCGCTGAAGCGCGAGGGCGTGGCGGTCGCCGGGGCAGACGTGCTGCGCATGGGCGGCGAGCTGGCGGTCAAGGACCTGCTGGCGGCGCTCCGCGTCGCCGCCACCCCCGGCGACGACCTCTCGCTCGCAGCACTCCTGCGCAGCCCGCTCGGCGGCATCAGCGAGGCCGGCCTCTTCGAGATCGCCCATGGCCGGCCGGGCAGCCTCTTCGCGGCCCTGCGCCGTCAGCCGCCGGAGCGCCATGCGCCGGTGCGGGAAATGCTCGAGGATCTGCGCGACCAGGCGGATTTCCTGCGGCCCTTCGAGATCCTGCAGCGCATCCTCCTGCGCCACGGCGGGCGCCAGAACCTCGTCGCCCGGCTCGGGCCCGAGGCCGAGGACGGGATCGACGCGCTGCTCGACCAGGCGCTGGCCTACGAGAGCGCCGAGGCGCCGAGCCTCACCGGCTTCCTCGCCTGGATCGACCAGGACGAATTCCAGGTCAAGCGCCGCAGCGAGGAGGGCGCCGACCAGGTGCGGGTGATGACCGTGCACGGCGCCAAGGGGCTGGAGGCGCCGGTGGTCATCCTGCCCGACACCGCCGCGCGGCAGGAGGGGCGCAACGCGCCGGAGATCCTGCTTCTGCCCGAGGGAACGGCGGTCCGGCGCATGGCGGCCGATGCGGCGCCGCCCCCGCTCGCCGCGGCGGAGGCGGAGCGCCGGGACCGCGCCCGCGCCGAGAACATGCGCCTGCTCTACGTCGCGCTCACCCGGGCGCGGAGCTGGCTGATCGTCTGCGGCGCCGGCATGGCGCCCAAGCCCGAGAGCGACGCCTGGCATTCGCTGGTCGCGGAGGCGATGGAGACCCTCGCGCCGGAGCGCATCGCCGGGCCGGAGGGCGAGACGCTGGTTCTCGGCGACGACTGGCCCTGCGCCGGCGCGCCTCCCGAACTCGCGGCCCCCGCCCCCGCGGTGGCGGCGCCCGCCGCGCCGCTGCCCCCGCGGCCGGCGGTGCCGCGGCCGCTGGCGCCCTCGGCGCTTGGCGGCGAGCACGTGCTGGCGGGCTCCGACGCCCCGGAGGATCCCGCGGCGAAGGCCCGCGGCGAGGCCATCCACCGCCTGCTCGAATGCCTGCACGGCCGCGACCCCTCGGAGCGCGCCGAGATCGCCGCGCGGCTGCTGCCCGGCATGCCCGATCGCGAGCTTCTGCTCGCGGAGGCGGCCGCCCTGCTCGACGCCCCCGGCCTCTCCTCCGTCTTCGGCCCCGGCTCGCTCGCCGAGGTCGGGATCTGCGCGCCGCTGCGGGAGCCCGGGGGCGCGCGCATTCTCGGGCGCATCGACCGGCTGGTCGTCACGGCCGAGGAGATCCTCGCCGTCGATTTCAAGAGCAACCGCGCCGTGCCGGACGCCCCCGAGGCGGTGCCGGAGGGCATCCTGCGCCAGATGGGCGCCTATCGCGCCGCGCTCACCGCCCTCTGGCCCGACCGCCCGGTCGAAACCGCGATCCTCTGGACCCGGACCGGCGCGCTGATGCGGCTTCCCGCCGGTCTCGTCGCCGCGGCCCTCGCCCCCGCCCCCC
>NZ_DAIUBO010000342.1:0-3081 GCF_036846665.1 Amaricoccus sp.
TCGGGCCGCGCCGGCCCTGCGGGGGGCCGGCGCGCAAGCGCGCCGTCCAGGGCCGGCGCGGCCCGATCCCCGACCGCCGGTGAAGCTGCACTCCCCTCGCCCTGGGGCTTGCGCCTTCGGGCGACCGGACCGGGCAAGGCGCCACCGGCGCCTCGCCTTCTCGGTCCGGGGACATGCGGCGCGGGCCGCGCCGGGCGCGGCCTTCTTCCTGTCCTCAGGCTTGGTTCAGGGACAAGAGTGCGGGTCGGGCGGAGGGGCCTTGGGATCAAGCGCCCGCGTCGTGGTCCCGGTCGAGATGGCCGAGGTCGCGGTCCGGGGCGATGCGGTCGCGCAGGCGGGTCTTGAGGGTCCGGGCATCGGGAAAGCCGCCGTCGCGCCGGCGCTCCCAGAGCAACGCGCCGTCCACGCGGATCTCGAAGATGCCGCCGGTGCCGGGGATCAGCGTCACCGAGCCGAGCTCGGTGCCGAAGGTGGAGAGCAGTTCCTGCGCCATCCAGGCGGCGCGCAGGAGCCAGTTGCACTGGGTGCAATAGGCGATGGTGACCTCGGCGCGCTCAGCCATTGCCGTAGCCGCCGCCGCCCGGGGTCTCCAGCCACCAGACGTCGCCCGCCCCGACGCTGCGGCTGTCGGCCGAAGCGAGCGTCTCCAGGCGCCCGTCCGCGCGCGCGATCCGGGTGCGGCCGCAGGCCCCGGGCCGCCCGCCCGCCAGCCCCGGCGGCGGCACGATGCGATGGCCCGAGAGGATCGCCACGGTCATCTCCTCGAGGAAGCGGATGCGCCGCGTGACCCCGTTCCCGCCGGGGTAGGCCCCCTGCCCGCCCGAGCCTTGGCGGATCGAGAATTCGTCGAGCACCACCGGGAAGCGCCATTCGAGCACCTCCGGGTCGGTCAGCCGCGAATTGGTCATGTGCGAATGCACGCCCGAAGTGCCGGGATGCCCCGATCCGTCCGAGAGCCGCCCGGCGCCGGTGCCGCCGCAGATCGTCTCGTAGTACTGCAGCTTCGCATTGCCCCAGGTGGTGTTGTTCATGGTCGATTGCGCCGCCGCCTGCACGCCCAGGGCGAGGAAGAGCGCGGAGGTGACCGCCTGGCTGGTCTCGACATTGCCCGCTATCACCGCCGCGGGATATTCCGGCGAGAGCATGGTGCCGCGCGGCAGGATCACCTCGAGCGGCTTCATCACGCCTTCGTTCATCGGGATGTCGTCGTCGACGAGGCAGCGGAAGACATAGAGCACCGCCGCGCGGGTCACCGGCTCGGGCGCGTTGTAGTTGGTGGCGAGCTGCGCCGTGGTGCCGGTGAAGTCGATGCGCGCCGCGCGGGCCGCGCGGTCCACGGTGATCCGCACTCGGATCTCGCGCGGATTGCCGTCGAAATCGGGATCCATCGGATAGAGGTATTCGGCATCCGTGAGCGCCTCGATGGCGCGGCGCACGCATTCCTCGGCATTGTCCTGCACGTGGCCCATGTAGGCCCGGACCACGTCGAGCCCGAACTGGGCGACCATGCGACGCAGCTCCTGCGCGCCCTTCTCGCAGGCGGCGACCTGGGCCTTCAGGTCGGCGATGTTGATGTCGGGCGAGCGTGCCGGATATTGCGCGGAGCGGAGCAGTGCCCGGGTCTCGGCCTCGCGGAAGCGGCCGGCCTCGACCAGCGTCCAGTTGTCGATATAGGCGCCCTCGTCGTGGATGGTGCGGCTGTCGGGCGGCATCGAGCCCGGGGTGAGCCCGCCCACGTCGGTATGGTGGCCGCGCGCGGCGGTGAAGAAGAGCACCGTCTCGCCGGCATCGTCCCAGACCGGCGCGACCACGGTGATGTCGGGCAGATGCGTGCCGCCGTTGTAGGGTGCGTTGAGCGCGAAGACGTCGCCCGGGGCCATGCCGGGGTTCTGCGCCACGATCGCCTTCACGCTCGCCCCCATGGAGCCCAGATGCACCGGCATGTGCGGCGCATTGGCGATGAGATCGCCGGCGGCGTCGAAGACGGCGCAGGAGAAGTCCAGCCGCTCCTTGATGGTCACGCTGGCGGCGGTGTTCTCCAGCACCGCGCCCATCTGCTCGGCGATCGACATGTAGAGGTTGTTGAAGACCTCGAGCATCACCGGGTCGGCGTCGGCGCCGATGACGTCGCGCCGGGGCCGCGCCGCGATCCGGCGCAGGAGCACATGGTCGTGGCCGGTCACCCGCGCCTGCCAGCCGGGCTCGATCAGGATCGAGGTATGCGGCTCGACCAGCACCGCCGGCCCGGTGAGCCGGTCGCCCGGTCGCAGCGCCGCGCGGCGCACGAAGTCTGCCTCGATCCAGGCCCCGCCGAGGAAGACCGGCCTGCGCGCCGCCCTCTCGACCGCCGCCTCGGGCCGTTCGGTCTCGGGCGCCTCGGTCTCGGCGATGTCGGCGGCGAGGCCCACCGCCTCGACCTGCACCGATTCGATCACCAGCACCGCGCCCTCGCCGGGGTCGAAGCCGAAGCGCGCGCGATGGGCGCGGCGGAAGGCGTCGCGCATGGCGTCGAGATCGCCGAAGGCGATCGGCAGCGCCGTGTCGGTGCCGCGGAGCTTCAGGTGCAGCGTCCGGACCAGCCGGATCCGCGGCTCGGCAACGCCCTGCGCCTCGACCTCTCCGGTCGTCTCGGCGCCGAGCGCATCGAGCCGCGCCGCCGCCGCGAGCCGGCTCGCATCGTCGAGATCGGCCTCCACCGCCTGGGTCCGGGTGGCGCGGATGTCGGCGAGCCCCATGCCATAGGCCGAGAGCAGCGAGGCCATGGGGTGGATCAGGCAGGTCTCCATGCCGAGCGTGTCGGCGATGGCGCAGGCGTGCTGCGCCCCCGCGCCCCCGAAGACCGTCAGGCAATAGCCCTGCACGTTGTGGCCGCGCTGCACGCTGATCGTCTTGATCGCATTGGCCATGTTCTCGACCGCGATGCGCAGGAAGCCCTCCGCCACCTCCTCCGCCGGCCGGCCGATCTCGCCGGCGAGGCGCGTGAAGCCCGCCGCGGTGGCCTCGGCGTCGAGCGGCCGGTCGCCGCCGGGGCCGAAGATCGCGGGGAAGAATTCCGGCCGGAGCCGTCCGGTCAGCACATTG
>NZ_DAIUBO010000343.1:0-3051 GCF_036846665.1 Amaricoccus sp.
TCCCCAGCCCGATCGACCCGTGGCGATCGGGCCGCGCCGGCCCTGCGGGGGGCCGACGCGGCCCGATCCCCGACCGGCGGTGACGCTGCACCCCCCTCGCCCTGCCGCTTGAGCCTCCGGGCGACCGGATCGGCCGAGGCGCCACCGACGCCTCGCCTTTTCGGTCCGGGGGCATGCTGCGCGGGCCGCGCGGGGCGCGACCTTTTCCCGTCCCGGGATTTTGCCGCGGGCCGCAGTGTCGGTCGCCACGTACGTCACTCGGGTTGTTGTTGTGGGCCTTCGCCCTGCACTTCGTGGCGGCGTCGCATTCCGGTCGTGGATCTGGCAGGTGACAAATCCGCGCGCGCGGATTGCCGGCGGACCGTGCAGCCCGACCTCCCCTGGCCTAGGCGCTCGCACGCTCCAACCGTCGAGCCGCGGGATCAGGACTGGAGGTAGAGGTCGTAGTCGAAGGCGACCGAGAAGCCGATCCGCTCGTAGACCGGTCTTCCGAAATCGGTGGCCTGCAGCACCGCCATGCTCGCGCCGCGGCGGCGGCCCTCGGCCATGGCATGCAGGGTCATCGCGGTTCCGACGCCGCGCCGGCGGGCCTCGGGCAGGGTGGCGACGGCGTAGATCCCCGCGAGCCCGCCGGCCATCACCAGCGCGCTGACCGCGACGGGCCGGCCGTCGAGATAGCCGGTGAAGCGCGCCTGGTGCGCGTATGCGGCCTCCGGGACCGCGGCTTCGCAGCGGCTCATGGCACTCCGCACCGCCGGGGTGAGCTCGAAGGCGTCGCAGGTCAGCCAGGCCCAGTCGTGGCGCCCCGGCCGTCCCTCGACGGATGCGATCCGGAGACCGTCGACGGGGCGAACCGGCGGCAGCCCCGTGATGGAGGCCAGCATCGCGGGCTCGCGGCCGTGACGCTTCAGGCCCGCCGCTTCCAGTCTCGCCCTGACCGCATCCGAGACGGCGCTCGGGCTCAGGCGCCAGAGCACGGGGACGCCCTTCCCGGCGATGCATCCGGCGGCGGCACCGAGCGCGGCGTCGATGGCGGCGGGGTCCCGGCCGGTCAGGATGACCGAATTGAAGAGGTAGAGCGGGATCGGGGTATAGACGAAGAGCGCGCCGGGGAGCTGCCGGAAGAGCGCGCCCTCGGCGAGCCCGTAGCTGCCCCAATAGGCGGCGAGGCTCGCGTCCATCCTCGCGGTGAGGTCGGCATCGGGCGGCATGCTCCTGTCCCTCCCGCGGCGGGCCTTGCGCCGGCCCGGACCGCCGTTTCATTGAAGCACAGGCGGGGCCTTCGCACTACCGGCAAGGCTCGGGCCGGGACGGCGGGCATTTGCGTCGCGGCCGGTGATGGCGGCCACGCGTCGACAGGCGGTCGCTCCGGCAGTCGGAAGGGCCGTTGGCAGGACGAGGCTTCTCGGCGTAGCGATGCGGGGCCACCTGCCTTCCGTCCCATGGGAATGTGGTGGCGGCGGGTGGGACGGCCAGTATTCCGTCCGGCAATCGGGAAAGGGCGTGGATCCGTGCGGTGCTGTTTCGTCGGCGACAGTTTCGTCAACGGCCTGGGCGATGAGCAGGCGCTGGGATGGACCGGGCGGACCGTTCGGAGGGCCCGGCAGGCAGGCATCGACGTGACGGCCTATGATCTGGGCGTGCGCCGCGACACGAGCGCGGACATTCTGGCGCGGTGGAAGGGCGAGGTTTCCGCGCGCTTCCCCCGGGATGTCGAGCATCGGTTGCTGTTCGCATTCGGCGCCAACGATTGCGCGACCGCCGATCCGCGCGCCCCCGGGGTCGCGCGACTGCCGCCGGAGGCGACGCTCGCAAATGCGGATCTCATTCTCGCCGAGGCGGTCGGGCTGGCGCCGACGGTGATGATCGGTCCGGCGCCGATCATCGACGACGAAGCGGCGGACGCACGGATCGGGCGTCTGGAGCGCGAGCTGGCGGCGGTCGCGGAGCGAAGGGACGTGCCCTTCCTGCCGATCTTCGAATGGTGTCGCGGATGCAGGGCCTGGACGGAGGGTGCCGCGAAGAACGACGGCACGCATCCCGATGGCTCCGGCTATGCCGCCTTGGCAGGATACGTGCTGGATTGGCGGCCGTTCCGCCGATGGATGGGGCTCGATCCTGGCCCGTAGCCTGGGCGGCGACAGCGACCTGCCGTGACGGGTCGGGCAGGCGGCGGCGCCGCCTGCCGATGGACTCGGCCGGTTGCGGGCTTCGGCCCCGGCAGTGGGCTCATGCGCTTTGGGCGGGCAGGGACTGCGCCTCCGCGATGAGGCTGGCCAGCAGCTCGTCCAGCCGTTCGAGCGTGGAGGTCAGGCCCTCCTCCATGCCCATGTCGATCACCTTCTGCAGGTCTTTGGGCGAATCGTAGGAGACGCGCGTCTCGACGAGCGTGTGGTTGCCCTTGTCGGCGAGGCGCAATTCCTGGCGGGAGCGCGGCAGGTCGGGGTTCACCACGCCGGTTTCGTCGGTGAAGCCGTCATATCCCGTATAGCCGTCGATGGGCGTGATCGTCTCATAGTCCGTGCGGCTCCAGTAATGCGTGCCGTTCGGGTCGATCATGGCGAAGTGCCAGTGGCCGCCTTCGCGGAAGTCGAAGGATCTGGTCTTCGTCGTCAGCGGCCTAGGGGCATACCATCGATCGAGGAGCTCGCTCCGGGTGTAGCAATCCCACACCATCTGCCGTCCGGCGGCAAATTCCCGGCGGATGGTCAGCGTGCCGTCCTGCATGTCGGCGATGAAGTCGAAGCGCAGGTCAGGTCTCATCGGTCTCTCCCCCTAGGGTTGTCAGTAGATTGTCGAGATTGTCGTAGCGGCTCGCCCAGATGGCGCGTTGCTCGTCGAACCACCTTTCGGCCGCGGCCAGTCCGTCGGGGCTGAGCCTGCAGGTGCGCACGCGGCCCTGTTTCGTCGATGCGATCAGCCCGGCCTCTTCCAGCACGCCGATATGTTTCATGAAGGACGGAAGGGCCATGTCGAATGGGGCCGCGAGCTCCTTCACCGGCGCGGGTCCCCGCCCCAGCCGCTGGACCACCGCCCTGCGGGTCGGGTCCG
>NZ_DAIUBO010000344.1:0-3037 GCF_036846665.1 Amaricoccus sp.
GTGCGCGATGGAGGCGGGGCCGCTGGGCTCGGCCAGGCGGCGCGGCGCAAGCGAGCCGCGGCCGGCGGCCGCGCGCGACGGGAGCAGCGAGCTCGACAGCGAGTCGACGGCGTCGTCGCTGGCCGCGGCCATCACGGCGTCGAGCGGCGGGGCGGGCCCGGGGTCTGCATGCGGGCACATGAGTCGCGCCTCCCGCAACCGGAAGCTGCATCGGCGGGATCCCCCGCCCCGACGGACGACGGAGTTCACAGACCGGCCCCGGCCCGGTATTCGTGGAATCCGGGGCAATCCGGCCTATCTGACCGGGCGCGATCCTCCCTTGACCGTGACGGGACCACGATGGACGACCTGGAGAATGCCGGCGCGACGGGACTGCGCGAGGGCTCGGTCTACGAGACGATCCGAGAGGATATCGTCGAGGGTCGCCTGCCGCCCAACGCCCGGCTGAAGGTCTCCGAGCTCTCCCGGCGCTTAGGCACCTCGACCAATCCCGTGCGCGAGGCGCTGCACCAGTTGCGCGGCGAGGGATTCGTCGTCATCTCGCCCAACCGCGGCGCGCGGGTCCGGCCGATGGACGAGGATTTCGTGCGCGACATCATCGAGATCGAGATGCTGGTCGAGCCCTATCTCACCCGCAGCTACGTCGATACCGCCACCGAGGCCGATACCGCCGATCTCGCGGCTATCCAGCGCGAGATCGACGCCAACAACTTCGCGGATCTCGCCCTGCATGCCGAGCTCGACACGCGGTTCCACCGCCGCATGTACGACCGGCACTACAACCGCCACGCGGTCACGCTCTGGTGGAACCACCGCGAGATCCTCGCCGCGATCGGCCGCCGCTTCACGGTCTCCCTGAGCCGCCGGGTCGCGATCCTTCAGGAGCATCACGAATTGCTCGCCCACATCCGCGCCCGGGACGCCGAGGCCGCCGCCGGCGCCATCGCGCGCCATGTGGAGGGCGCCGGGCGCCATGTCATCGAGCAGCTCCGCGCCCATCGCCGGAGCGGCAGCCGCTAGCGCCCCGGCCGCACGGCCCGCATCAATCGCGACAGCCGCAAACCGCCCTCTGGACGATCCCCGCCGGTTGCGCGAAACCTGCGCTGCCGGCGGTGCGAATCCGCCGCACCGACCACCACGCGCCGCCACCGGGAGAAAGACATGACCGAGCCGCAATCCGACCCGCGCTTCGTCACCACGGAAACCCCCGCGGGCATTCTCACGGTCGATCCCGCCCTGGGCAACATCCGCCATCTCGCCTTCCACACCGGCGACAGGGTGATCGCCCCGCTCCATGCCGCGCCCTGGATCGAGGAGCCCGAGACGGAAGCGCTGCCCCTGGCGCCGGTCGAGCGGCATCTCTCGGGCGATTTCTTCTGCGCGCCCTTCGGCGCCAACGATCTCGACGCGGCGCCGATCCACGGCTGGAGCGCCAATTCGCCCTGGGCGCTTCTGGACCGCGGCGCGGGCACGCTCGCCTTCCGGCTGGAGCGCCCGGTCATGGGCGCCCGGATCGAGAAGACCCTGCGCCTCGCCCCGGATGCGCCGCTCCTCTACCAGCGCCACGAGATCGCGGGCGGCGAAGGCGGGCTGACGGTGGCGCATCACCCGATGCTGCACATGGAAGAGGGCGGGCGCATCGACGTCTCGCCCAAGCGCTTCGCGATGACGCCGGAACTGCCGCTCGTGCCGGGCCGCAACCGCCTCGCCTGCGCCGACGAGACCCGGGATCTCGCCCGCGTCCTCACCTCGAGGGGCGATACCTGCGACCTGCACCGCTTCCCGCCCGGCGAGCGAAACGAGGATTTCATCACCCTGGTCGAGGCCGACGACAGCCCGCTCGGCTGGACCGCGGTGATCCGCGAGGCCGAGGACGACATCGTCTTCGTGCTCAAGAACCCTGCGCAGCTGCCGGTGACGATGCTCTGGATCTCGAACGGCGGCCGCGACTTCCCGCCCTGGAACGGCCGGCACCGGGGCGTGCTCGGCATCGAGGACGGCTGCGCCGCCGGCGCCGCCGGCCATCGCGCGGCCCTGGGCGAAAATCCCCTCGCCGCCCGCGGCGTGCGCACGCGCATCGACCTCGGCCCCGGCCGACGCCATCGCATCGACCATGTGATCGGCGCGGTCCCGCGCCCCGCCGGCTGGACCGAGATCGGCGGGATCGCCGTGTCCGGCGACCGGCTGACGCTCTCCGAAGCCGGCGGCGAGGGCCTCGACCTGCCTTTCCGGGCCGGCTTCTTCGACGCCTGAGCGCCCGCGCCCGCGCCGCCGGCCGGGGCGCGCGCGGGTCGGCCGCTCAGCCGGGCACCAGCGCCTCGAGATCGGGGCGCAGCTCGACGCTCTCCTGTTCGTTGGGGTCGGTGCGGGCGATCACCGCGGTCACCGGCGCATCCGTCAGGTTCACCGGCAGATGCGGCACTCCGGCCGGGATGTAGAGCATGTCGCCGGCGCGCACCACCACATGGTGCTCCATCCGCTCGCCCGACCACATCTGCGCCTCGCCGCTCAGCACGTAGATTGCCGATTCGTGGCCGGAATGCTGATGCGCCTTCGCCCGCCCGCCGGGCGGGATCGTCAGGAGATGCATGCAGATCCCGCGCGCCCCCGCGGTCTCGGTCGAGATCCCGGCGGCGTAGTCGAAGCCCTGCTTGCCGGAATAGACCGCACCCGCGCGGAAGACCTGGCAGCTGCCACCGGTCCTGTCGGGCTTGTCGGACATTTCGGGGGCCTCCTCGCGATCACAGGCGGATGCTAGCACGGGCGGCGGCGCCACCGGAAGCGCGCGCGCTGCGGGGTCGCCCCCGCCGGCCGGCGGCTACCGATCCTGCGGCTGCCCGAAGTAATACTGCACGACCGCGGCCCATTCCGCGGTGCCGATGAGATCGAGCAGCGCCCGGTTGATGTCCTCGCGCAGGGCCGAGCCCTCGGGCAACACGATGGCATAATTGAGCGGCAGCAGGCGGAAATCGGTCACCGTGACCTCCGGGAGGCCTGCCGATTCCCAGATCAGCGCCGGCGCATCATCCCCGAATGC
>NZ_DAIUBO010000345.1:0-3009 GCF_036846665.1 Amaricoccus sp.
TGCCCGGTCCGGTCGCCCGGAGGCGCGAGCCGCAGGGCGAGGGAGGTGCAGCGTCACCGTCGGTCGAGGGTCGGGACGCGTCGGCCCTGGACGGCGTGCAAAGCGCGCCGGCCCCCGGCAGGGCCGGCGCGGCCCGATCGACACCGGTCGATCGGGCAAGCGACCATCGACACGCGCAGGAGGCTTTGGCGTCAGGGGTCGCTGCTCGGACCCGCCAGCGGCCTCAGGCCGCCGAGGGCTCCGCACCGGGGTCGAAGCCTGCCTCGCGCATCAGCCGGTCCGAATGCGCCTCGACCAGCGGCTCGATCCGGGCCATGAATTCCGCGACGCCCAGGCCCGCCGGGATCGGCTCGAGGAATTCCAGCACCGCCGTCCCGGGCCGCCGCAGATGGCTGCGCCGGCCCCAGAACACCCCGACATTGGTGGCCGCCGGCACGCAGGGCCTGCCCAGCCGCTCGTAGAGGACCCCCGCCCCGACCTTGTAGGGCCGGCGGGCCCCCGGCGCGACCCGCGTGCCTTGCGGATAGATCACCAGCTGCCCCGCACTCGCCTCGCCGCGCTCCACATGGGCGACCATGTCGCGCATGGCCTTGGCCCGCTGGCCGCGATTGACCGGCGTGGAGCCGATGCGCAGCGCATAGAGCCCGAGCACCGGCGCCCAGCGCAGCTCCTTCTTCATGATGAACTTCGCCCGCGGCAGCACCGACGAAAGGATGAGGATGTCGAGAAACGACTGGTGCTTGGAACAGACGATCACGTCGCCCGAGGGGATGGTCCCGCGCACTTCGACTTTCAGGCCGCAGATCACGCGCAGGCACCAGAAGACGGCGCGGCAATAGGCCTTGATCGCCAGATAGGCGCCGTCCACCGACCAGATCGCCATCGGCGCGCAGCAGATGCCCATGACCGCCATCAGCCCGTAGAGGCAGACATCGAAGAGAAGCGAGCGGATCAGCAGCATCATCGGGTCCCCTAGCTCCACTTGAGCAGGTTGCGCCGGACCGCCCGGGCGGTCGCCGCCCAGGCGATACCGGCGCTCGCGACCGGGATCGCGAGCGGCAGGATCCAGTGCCAGCCGGCGAGCCCGATCCCCACGAGGAAGAATCCCGGCTCGCTCGCCTGGGGCAGCAGCGCCAGCAGGACCAGCCCCAGGGCGGTCCCGACCGCCGCGCCGATCCCCGCCTGCAGCGCGAAGCGCCGGGTGAAGGCCGAGGCGACGAAGCCGTCGCGCGCGCCCACCAGCCGCAGCGTCTGGATGACCTGGCCGCTCGCCGCGATCGCGGCATGGGCGGCGAGGCTCAGCGCCGCCGCGAAGCAGAGCGCCAGCAGACCGAGAGAGGCCAGCGCGAAGACCCGCAGCCGCTCGGCGGTCAGCACCAGGGGCCCGCGCCAGGCGCCGTGGTCGTCGAAGACCGCCGCCGGCGCCTCGGCCGCGAGCCGCAGCTCCAGGCTCTCGCGGTCGAATGCCGCCGAATCGAGCCCGACATCGATGAGAAGCGGCAGCGGCAGGCCGTCCAGTGCGGCTTCCGGCCCCAGCCAGGGCTCGAGCAGGGCGCGCTGCTCCTCAACCTCGATCATGCGCACCGAGCGCACGCCCGGCGTGGTGCGCAGCACGTTGAGCGCCGCCCGCGCCTGATCCTCCACATCCGGCTCGTCGGTGAAGATCTGCAGCGTGGCGGTCTCGGCGAGCTCGCCCGCCCAATTCTCGGCCAGCCGCCCGGCGGCCAGCGCCAGCGCCAGCGCGACCGCCGCGAAGAAGGCGAGGATCGCCGCCATCACCCCCACCGAGCGCGCCGATTGCGCCCCCGGCGGCACGATCCGGTCCGCCGCGCCGAACCGCGAGCGCCTCCGACGCCCCGACGCCGGCGCGCTCACAGATCGGCTCCGGCCGGCAGGATCCGCCCGTCCGACAACCGCAGCACCCGGGCCTGCACCCGGGCCTTGGCGGCGCGGATCAGGTTCAGGTCGTGGGTGGCGATCAGGACGGTTTTGCCCATGCGGTTCAGCTCCACGAGCAGCGTCAGGAGCCGCATGGACATGTCCCAGTCGATGTTGCCCGTCGGCTCGTCGGCGAGGATCATCTCCGGGCTCAGGATCACCGCCCGCGCCACCGCGGCGCGCTGGCGCTCGCCGCCGGACAATTCGCTCGGCAGCGCGTCGATCCGGTCGGTCAGGTCGACCCATTCCAAGAGCGCCGCGAGGTCGTCGGCCCGCTCGCGCATCTCGACGCCGCTCACCCGGAGCGGCAGCGCGATGTTCTCGATCAGCGGCAGGTGATCGATGAACCGGCAATCCTGATGCACCACCCCGACCGCCCGGCGCAGATCCGCGATGGCGTTCCGGTCGCGGGCCGAGATGCGTCGCCCGAAGAAGCGCAGATGCCCGCTCGTAGGCACCAGGTCGAGATAGCAGAGGCGCAGGAACGTCGTCTTCCCCGCCCCGGACGGCCCGACGAGGAAATGGAAGGACCCCGGGGCGATGGCCAGGTTGGCGTCCTCGAGGATCGCCGCCTTCCCGTAGCTGAACCCCACATTCTCGAATTCGATCACGGGGTCCTCCGACGCCTTCCGCGGGCCTTATACATGGCCGCCGCAGGCGCGCAACCTGCCCGCGACTTGGAATGAAGAGACGTCACCGCTAGAAGGGTCCGGCCCGATTCGCCGATGCGGCGAGTTGCAGCCCCCCGGGCCGAACTGGAACCGCGATGCGCCTGAAATGTCCGAGCTGCGGTGCCGCATACGAGGTCGCGGCGCATTTGATCCCGCAGGGCGGCCGGCATGTGCAATGCACCGCCTGCCACACGCGCTGGTTCGTCAATCCGGCGCAGGATCCCCAGCCGAGCGAGGACCGGATCATCGAGCGGCTCGAGGCCTGGTCGTCGCGGCCGCGTCCCGTCCCCGTCCCGCAGCCCGCCGCGCCCCCGCCGCCGGAGACCGCCGGGCGTGACGCGGAGGATCCGGATTCCGGCGAAGTCTTCGTCTGGGAAAGCCCGGCCGCCGCAGCCGATTC
>NZ_DAIUBO010000346.1:0-3003 GCF_036846665.1 Amaricoccus sp.
GCTCGTGCGCGCGCGCGGCGAAGACCCGCATCAGCAGCGATTCGGTGGCCGTCAGGCGCACGAGATCGCGCCCGCGCCAGAGCTCGCCGCGGGTGACGTCGTAGCGAACCTCCCCGAGATGGAGCGAGCGCGGCGGCTCGGCCCGCGCCGCGGGCTTCGGGATCCGCCGCAGGATCGCGTTGATCCGCAGCAGCAGCTCGCGCGGCTCGAAGGGCTTGGGCAGGTAGTCGTCCGCGCCCGCCTCGAGGCCGCGGATGCGGTCATCCGCATCGCCGCGCGCCGTCAGGAGCAGGATCGGCGTGGTCAGGGTCTCGCGCAGGCTTTCGGTCAGCGCGAGCCCGCTCTCGCCCGGCATCATCACGTCGAGCACGATCAGGTCGAATTCCAGCCCCTCCAGCAGGTTGCGGGCATGGCGGGCATCGCGGGCCACGCTGACCCAGAAGCCGTTGCGGGCGAGGAACTTCTGCAGGAGACTCCGGATGCGCGCATCGTCGTCGACCACGAGCACATGGGCCTGTGGTGCGTCGCTCATGACCGGCCCGCCTCCGACCGGCCCGCCTCGATGCCGCCGAGAACCCGTTCGCGCATGTCCGGGTCGATCATCTGCTCCAGGACCTTGCGGAACCCGACGACCGCCTCCGGGCCCGCGTTGGAATAGGCCACCCGCATGCGCCGGCGCTGCGCCGCCGAGAGCTCCTGCTCGAGCGCGTGCCCCTCGGGCGTGAGATGCAGGTTGCGCTGCCGCCGGTCGGTCTCGCCCACGCGGCTCTCCACGAGCCCGTCCTCGACGAGCTGGCGGAGCACGCGGTTGAGGCTCTGCTTGGTGACGCCGAGGATCTCGAGCAGCTCGTTCACCGTCAGCCCCGGCCGGCGGTTGATGAAATGGATCGCCCGGTGATGCGCACGTCCGTAGTGTCGCTCCCCGAGGATGCGGTCGGGGTCGGAGGTGAAGCCGCGATAGGCGAAGAACATCAGCTCGATCCCCTGCCGGAGCTGATCGTCCGTCAGGAACAGCAGCTGCTCGCTCCGGGTGGGACTGGTGGAGAAGCCGCGCTCCGGCATCCTGCCTCCTCTGAAGACGCGCGATCAGTTTATGTCAGCGTTATTGACATTCCAAGCCTCAAATGCTAGCCGGAACGCCGCCCGGCGCAACATTGCACTGCGTTGTCCGGCGGGCGAAGAATCCGAAACCCTGGGGGAAGTCATGGTTGCTGCATACGACGATCGGGACGGAGTCATCTGGATGGATGGCGTCTTCGTTCCCTGGCGCGATGCCAAGGTCCATGTGCTCACCCATGCGCTGCATTACGCGAGCTCGGTCTTCGAGGGCGAGCGGGCCTATGGCGGGGTGATCTTCAAGAGCCGGGAGCATACCGAGCGGCTGCTGAAGTCCTGCGACTACATCGACATCCCGCATCCCTTCTCGGTCGAGGAGATCGAGGCGGCCAAGACGGCGGCGCTGCGGGAGAGCGGGCTCTCGGACGCCTATGTGCGGCCGGTGGTCTGGCGGGGCTCGGGGCCGGACATGGGGGTCGCCTCGGCGCGCAACCCGGTGCATATGGCGATCGCGGTCTGGGAATGGGGCGCCTATTACGGGGACGCCAAGCTCAAGGGCGCGAAGCTCGACATCTCCAGGTGGAAGCGGCCGAGCCCGGAGACCATCCCCTGCTTCGCCAAGGCGGCGGGGCTCTACATGATCTGCACCATGTCCAAGCATGTGGCGGAGGCCAAGGGCTGCTCGGACGCGATCATGATGGACTACCGCGGCTATGTGGCGGAGGCGACCGGGGCGAATGTCTTCTTCGTCAAGGATGGCAAGGTGCATACCCCGAAGCCGGATTGCTTCCTCAACGGCATCACCCGGCAGACGGTGCTGCAGATGCTGACGGAGCGCGGGGTCGAGGTGATCGAGCGGCATATCGAGCCCGGCGAGATGGAGGGCTTCGAGCAATGCTGGCTGACCGGGACCGCGGCGGAGGTGACGCCGGTGGGCTCGATCGGGGAGTTCAGCTTCGAGGTGGGCGCGCTCACCCGGTCGATCGCGGGGGATTACGAGAAGCTGGTGCGCGGGCAGCTCGCGGCGGCGTGACGGCGGGCGGGGCTTGACCGGGATCAAGGCCGGCCCCGCGGGCTCGCCTATGGTCGCGCCGTCACAAGCTTACCGGAGGCCTTCGCCCATGACCCATGTCCCGCACGAGCTCGCCGAGGAATTCCCCGAATCGCTGGCCCGGATCTCGGAGCTCAAGCAGCACGACCCGCATTTCGGGCATCTCTTCGAGGAATACCACGCGGTCAACCGGGCGATCCACCGGGCCGAGACCGACCTGGAGCCGACCGACGATTTCCACATGCAGGAGATGCGCAAGCAGCGCCTGAACCTGAAGGACCAGATCGCCCGGATCCTCGCGGCCTGAAGGGCCGCCGGGGAGCCGCTCCCGGACCCTTTCGCCGGCCGCCGAAAGGGTGGTCGGCGTCCGTCCCCATGGGGACAGATTTCAAGACATTGTTTTTGAACGATAAAAGTGTTAATGGTGGAATCGGTGCGTGTCACGCCGAGCGAATCATAGGCGCGCGGGGTTCACCATCCCGCCCGTGCGTCAGCACGGGCAGCGGCCAGTCGACCCCGTCATGCCGGGAGGCGTGTCTTCGGCACGACGGTGGCCGCTTCGCGACCTCCCCGTGGGCCGGCCGCTGCCTTTGCGCGCGTTGGTGCCGTTCCGCGGCAAGAAAGCAGCGGTCTCCTCCACCGCCATCGGACATGGGTGACGGAGCGGGCGAGATTTCGGGAGTCGCGGCCACTGCGGGCGTCCCATCGCCGCATGACCTCTGCTCCCGAATATTCCTATGAAACAGAGCAAGAGAAGGCGAAACGGTTCCGGCGCCAAATTTCCTCGCGTCCTTCGCCCCGTGATACCAGTGGCCCCAGACATTGACCTCATCGCGCCCGGGGCCGGGTGTCCCCAGCCCGATCGACCCGTGGCGATCGGGCCGCGCCGGCCCTGC
>NZ_DAIUBO010000347.1:0-2988 GCF_036846665.1 Amaricoccus sp.
CCCGCCTGGGGGCGGGGCGGGCGCTGCCCGGCGGTGCCCGCCGGGCGGGAAGGTGACACTGGGCACGCCCAGACCTCACCCCACGGAGCCGCGTTGCGAACTGCAATGCCCGCCGGTCAGGCGCGTCCCCCGGACCGATCGGCTCACCCGTCGCGCGCCGCCGGGTCGTCCGGCCCCGCCGGCGTCTCGGCGGAGGGAGGCAGGGCGGCATCGGCCGGCGCGACCGGCTGGCCCTCGGACCATTCGCCCTCGAAGGCCTGGCCGCCGGCGAAGGTCATGCGGCCGTTGCCTTGGCGCTGACCTTCCGCAAAATCGCCCTCGTAGACGTCGCCGTTGGGATAGGTCGCCCGGCCGGGCCCGTCGAGCAGCCCGTCCTTCCAGGTCCCCTCGAAGACATAGCCGCCGGCCATGCGCATCGTGCCCCGGCCCGAGCGGACGCCGCCGGCGAAGCCGCCCTCGTATTCGGTGCCGTCGGGATAGGTCGCGACCCCCTCGCCGTCGCGCAGCCCCTCGGCCCATCCGCCCTCGTAGGAATAGCCGTCCGGGGTGGTCAGCTTGCCGGTCCCGTGGTTCTTGCCGTCGGCGAACTCGCCCTCGTAGACCGTGTCGTCAGCATAGCGCGCCACGCCCCGGCCCGAGATCGTCCCGTCCTTCCACTCCCCCTCGTAGCTCGAGCCGTTGGCATAGGTGATCCTGCCGGCGCCCTCCGGCTTGCCGTCCCGGAAATTGCCCTCGTAGACCGAGCCGTCGGGATAGGTCGCCTTGCCCTGGCCGGCGATGCGGCCCTCGCTCCATTCGCCGGTATAGACGAAGCCGTCCACGGCGGTGAGCGTCCCGGCCCCGTGGCGCAGATCCGCCTGGAAGCCGCCCTCGTAGACGTCGCCGTTGGCGGCGGTTGCCCGGCCGAGCCCCTCGCGCCGCCCGGCGACGAAGGCGCCCTCGTAGCGGTCGCCGTTCTCCTGCACGAGCAGCCCCTCGCCCTCGATCTGGCCGGCCTTCCAGCCGCCCTCGTAGCGCGACCCGTCGGCCGAGACCAGCACGCCCCGGCCCTCCGGCGCGCCGCCGGCCATGTCGCCTTCGTAGGTCGATCCGTCGGGATAGGTGATCTTGCCGGTGCCCTGCTTGACGCCGTTCACCCAGCCGCCCTCGTAGCGGTAGCCGTCCGGCCCGGTCAGGATGCCCTGGCCGTGCTGCGCGCCCTTGGCGAAACTGCCCTCGTAGCGCATGCCGTTGGCGTATTCCGCCACACCCTCGCCCTCGATCTCGCCGGCGACCCAGGCGCCCTCGTAGGTGCCGCCGTCGGCGAAGACGATGCGGCCGCGCCCGTCGGGATGGCCGTCCCTGAACTGGCCCACGTATTCGGCCCCGTTGGGAAAGCGCGCCCGGCCCTCGCCCTCGATGCGGCCCTCGACCCAATTGCCGCTGTATTCATAGCCGTTGGGCAGGCGATAGGTGCCCTGGCCGTGCTGGCGCCCGTCCTGGAACGAGCCCTCGTAGACCCCGCCGTTGTCGTATTCCTTGGTCAGGACCTGCGCCGCCGCCGGCCCGCCGAGCGCGGCGAGCGCCATGGCGCATCCGCCGGCCAGAACGATGCTCCGCTGCCGCAAGCCGTCGTGCCGTGCCAAGCGGTTCTCCTCCCCGTCACGTCCTCGGCCGAACATTACGGAGGCGCCCCGGCAGGGACAATGGCTTTTCTGGCCGGCGACCGCGCCCCGGGGCCGGGCCTTGTCATCGGGGACCGCGGGCCTGTATTCGGGTCGGGAGCGCATGGCGGCGGAGGGGCGATGTCCGGCAAGTTCAGGCTGACCATGGCGCAGCTCAATCCCGTGGTGGGGGATCTCGCCGGGAACCGGGCCAAGGCGCTCGCCGCCCACCGGGCGGGACGCGCGGCGGGGGCGGATTTCGTCGCGCTTCCCGAGATGTTCCTGGCGGGCTACCAGCCGCAGGATCTGGTGCTGAAGCCCGCCTTCACCGCCCATGCCATGGCCGAGGTCCGCACCCTCGCCGCGGATTGCGCCGAGGGCCCGCCGCTCGGGATCGGCCTGCCCTGGGCCGAGAGCGGGCGGCTCTACAATGTCTATGCCATCCTCTCGGGCGGGCGTGTCACGGCCATCGCGCGCAAGCACCACCTGCCGAACTACAATGTCTTCGACGAGCCGCGGCTCTATGCCTCCGGCCCGATCTCGGGGCCCTTCGCCATCGGCCCGCTGCGCATGGGCACGCCGATCTGCGAGGATGCCTGGTACGACGACGTCACCGAGGCCATGGCCGAGAGCGGCGCGGAGCTCTTGATGGTCTCCAACGGCTCGCCCTATCGCCGCAATAAATACGACGTGCGGATGAACCACATGGTCAGCCGGGTCGTGGAGACCGGCCTGCCGCTCGTCTATCTCAATTTCGTCGGCGGGCAGGACGACCAGGTCTTCGACGGCGGCTCCTTCGTGCTCAACCCCGGCGGGCGCCTGGCCGTGCAGCTGCCGGTCTTCGAGGAGGTGATCGCCCAGGTCGATTTCGAGCAGGGCGCCGCCGGCTGGCGCGCGCTGCCCGGACGGCTCGACCTCCTGCCGGAGGACACCGAGCTCGACTACCAGGCGATGGTGCTCTCGCTGCGCGACTACATGGGCAAGTCCGGCTTCGCCAGGGCGCTGCTCGGCCTCTCCGGCGGCGTCGACAGCGCGCTCGTCGCCACCATCGCGGCCGATGCGCTCGGGCCGGAGAACCTGCGCTGCGTGATGCTGCCCTCGGAATTCACCTCCGCCGAGAGCCTCGAGGACGCCGCCGCGGTGGCGGGCGCGCTCGGCTGCCGCCTCGACAGCCTGCCCATCGAGGCCGGCCGCGCGGCCATCGGCGCCACGCTGGCGCCGCTCTTTAAGGGCCGCGCCCCGGACGTGACCGAGGAGAACATCCAGTCCCGGCTGCGCGGGCTCATGCTCATGGCGCTGTCGAACAAGTTCGGCGAGATGCTGCTGACCACCGGCAACAAGTCCG